>JAGVUD010000345.1 GCA_019136435.1 Armatimonadota bacterium
TCCTCGTTGTGGCGCGCATAGTCGATCGTGCCCTCACGGAAGGATGCCATCAGCCCGCGGCCTTTCGCCCGAAGTTGGGCACTTCCGGAACTGCCACGGGAACGCCGGGGCTGTTCATCGCTCGGCGGCCCGCCTCGATGAGGGCCATCACCTCGAGGGTATCCTCGAACGGGGCGGGGGAGGGGCCGCCGCTGAAGAACTCGCACATCGCGTCCGCCAGGTCGCGGAACATGCTGTCCGCCGTGAACCTGTAGACTGCTGTGCCGTCGCCGAAGATCACGCTCGCTTCAAAGGGCTGCGCGCACCAGCGATCGCCCATCGCGCAGCCGGGCTCGAAGAGGCTGAAGCCGCCGATGCGCCCGTCCGCGTAGTTCACGCCGAACTGCATGAACCGCCCATCGCCGAAGTACGTCACCTGCTGTGCTCCCCGCCCCAGCAGCATGACGAGCGGCTCGATCACGTGGACGCCATAGACCGCGAACGAACTCGGCCCCCGCACAGAGACCGCCTGCGCCGGGTGCTCTCTGCCGATGCCGTTCAGAAACTCCCCGATCTCGGGGACGAAGCGCAGCGCCGATGTCGTGAACATCGGTGTGCCCGACTTCACCGCCATCTCCACCAGCTTCGCCGCGGTTGCCGCGTCCGGCGCGAACGTCTTGTCCACATACACCGGCTTGCCGGAGGCCAGCGCCTCCTGGCAGAGGTCCCAGTGCCGCTCCGGGTTGTTCGGAGACAACACGACGACGCAGTCCGACTTCTCGACGACTTCCGCCGGGCTGCCCAGCAACTCGACGCTGTTGTCCTTGCACCACTGCTCGCTGTCCACGCCGTCCGCGGCGACCTCGCCGTACGCGTAGGCCACATCGAACTGCTCCTTGAAGCGCCCCTCGCGGATCAGCTTCACGTAGACATCCGCGTGGAAGTTGTTCAGGTAGTGGTCAATGTATCCGATCTTCTTCATTTTCTGTCTGCTCCCGCCGCTTGTGCGGCTTTTTCCGCGGCTACAAGCACGAAGGTCTCGGGCTTGAGCGTAACTGTGATGCGTCCGCCCCTGACCGGAATCTGTTCGCCTGTCAGCGCGTTTGTCACACGGGCTCCCGGGAACCCGGTCCATTTCAGGGTCACGTCGTGAGTTTCGGACTTCCTCAGGTTGGAAACCACCGCCAGCACTCTGTCCTTGCCCTTGACGTTCCATGTGGCGGCAAGCACCTCGCGGGCAATCGGGCTTTCCACCTTCCAGAACGGGTTCGGCCGCCATCCGGGGGTGAATACCGACTTGCGGTGCTCGTAGCTTAACAGCACGTCGGTGACCTTCATGAGGGTCTCACGGTTCAGGTAGCTGGCGCCGCCGACCGGCACGCCGTGAGGCAGCAGCCACGCCAGCGCCATAATCGTCTGGTGGTCCCGCTTCAGCTCCTCATCGTCCTCCCACATCATGGGCAGCCACATGTTGGTCACCCCGAAGTGGGTGGACAGCCCGCGTGTCCGGAAGAATCCCAGCCCCATGCAGTCCGCGAACGTTCCGCCGGGCTCGAACGTGCTGGTGCCCTTCTGCGGCCAGCCCGTGAACTCACCCGTCAGCCACTCCGTGGCATATCCCATGACGGACGGAACGAACTCCCATGAGTGAATCCAGTAGTGATAGCGGGGGAACCCGGGGCGCGCCGGCGCGCCGTCCGCAAGGAAGTGCGGCGCCTTGACAGTGTCCTCCAGGAACAGGCACATCCGCTGGTTGAACTCGCGTCCCTCCAGCACCGGGATCGTCAGGTGGCGCTTGCCCCCGGCGTCGGTCCATCCGCATCCGTGGTGCGGGTTGGAGCAGCCCATCTGTCCGGACTGCCAGCCGTCGAAGTAGATGCCGTCCGTTCCGAGCTTCTTCACGTTCTCGATCGCCCATCCGTAGAACAGCCACTTGCGGAGCGCCAGCGAGCGTCCGCAGTTCTGATAGGTCGCCACTCCGTTCCAGTTCAGGACCGACTCCGGCTGGTTCTTCCACTCCAGGTCGAACTGGTCCATCCACTCGTCGTGGTACGACACCTTCTGCGGACAGGATGCCACCGTCACGAGCGAGATGCCCGCGTCGCGCGATTCCTTCAGGTGCTCCAGGTACTGCTTTGTGTCAACGTTGTAGGGGTTGTTCAGCCCGAGCATGATGGTGGTCACCGGCTCCGGCCAGACAAGATAGATGTCAATCAGTTCCGGCCGCTTCTGCGCCAGCCGCCACGGCTGCCAGAGCTTCGTCGTGCCTATCATCCCGTGATAGTCGGGTGGCAGAGGCTTGATGGGCGTGGCCTGGATGCCCACCGTGAACTTCCGCCCGTCCACGGAAGCCTGCTTCTCAACCAGGTTGATGGCGTACGTGTGGTGCTCCCTGCCGGGCAGGATGGTGGCAAAGTTGTCCTCGGTGCGGGGCAGCCAGTGCTCCAGCGATGTGTACGTGAACCCCAGCCCCCTGTCCTCGTTGCCCAGCCAGTGGTAGAAGTTGACAATGGGCTCGTTCGGCAGTCCCTGCCAGGCGATGCGGATCGGCTCGCCGCCGATATCGCCGGTCAGCGCCCGGTTGAAGGTCTGGTAGAGGGTGGTGTCCTTTGCGGGCATCCGGGTAACGATGCGCATCGAGTCCACCTTGCGCCCCTTGACCTCATCCCTGACCGACAGCGTGACCCAGATGAAGCCGTCGAACTCCGCGAACATGTCCGCGCGCACGCCGATGCCCCGGGCCTTGCCTTCCGCCACCATCGTCACGCGCGTCTTAGTGGTCTTGGTAACGCGGAAGGTGTCCATCGGGATTGAGAACTCGCGCCCTCCGGCGGAGACCGCCAGCTTCATCGGCTCGGACAGCAGGTGCGCGCCCACGCTCTTGATCTTCGATGGGAGAATGCTTTCCGGCTCCCAGGTGATTGCGCGGCCCCAGACGTCAACCGTTCTGCCGCTGACCTTCACGGGACGCCACGGCAGGGGCACCCGGTCCAGCTTGCCGTAGTCGTCGTACACCGTGCTCTTGAGCCAGGCAGGGGTTTCGGGGATGCAGAACTTGCCGCTGCTCGCTGCAATCTCCTCGCCGGTCGCCGACACCGCCCTGACCGCGCAGGAGTACTCTCCCACGGGAAGCTTCGACCAGTCGAGCTTCATCTCCCGGATGCCGGCCGGCCCGTCCGACTTCTGGCGCATCACTTCACGGCCGCCTGCATCGCTGACGGCCACATCGATGGCGAGGCGCTCCAGTCTCGCGCGGCTCTTGAGGCCCGTCGTATCGGCGGTAAGAATGGCGTACTTGCGCGGCGGCACGTTCCCTATCTTGACCACCAGCGGCGGCAGCAGGGTGATGTCTCCCCTGCGAAGCAGCAGGTCGCGCGCGGGCTTGCCGTCATCGCCCAGCACCGATACCCGGACGGCCATGCGGTTGATGGCCGTGTCCGTTGCCTCGTTCGGGAAGTGAAACGGCTGGCTGGATGCCGGCTGAACCGTCACCTTGTCGCGGAACGACTTGATGGCGCCGATGATCGTGCGGTAGGCATCTTCCGTGGTGCGGCTGCCTTCCTTGCGCATGTCCACATCCACCCCGATGGAGACAGCGCTGCTGCCCGGATTGAACACGCGTCCTCGCGGTGCGGGCTCCCCGAAGTGGAAGCGCCCGAGTGAGGTCAACTGGACGTAGGGCTCGCCGGGCGCGGCGAACACGAGCGCCGGGTGCGATTCGATGTTGGAGAACAGCTTGCCCTTCAACTCCGCCAGAGACGTCCAGGGGCCGCTGCGGTTCACGGCCGCGTTCACCGCCCATCGGTCGCCCGTCTTCGGCGCGGCGGCCTCGACGGTTGCGAATGGGATGGCGGCTTCGGCGAACCAGTATTTCCCTTCCGGCAGCCCCCAATCCGCGGGCAGATCAGACGCCAGGCATTGCCCCGGAGCACATGAAATCCTGCCGTTCCACTCCAGATTGTTGTTCTTGAGGTCCGCGGTGACTCCCGCCGAGTTCGTCACGAACTGATAGACGTTCTTGCCGTCGTGGCTCAGGAACAACTCGATGCTGTCGTCGTTCGTTACAGCGGCCTGGTCCGGTGCCTTTGCCATCGAAGAGAGCGGGCGGGAAGGGTCCTGCGGGGTGATCACCAGCAGATAGATGTCCGTTTCTGAGTAAGCCGCAAACAGCACCGGACCGTCCGGCACAACCGAGCTGTCCGTGTACGCGTGAAACCCCGTTGTAGCCCCCGCGCCGTCCCATTCGCCCCCGGCTATCTTGCCATCTATCGTGGGAGCAACCTTCACGGGAGGAGCAATCACGATGCGCTCCCGCTCGTGAAGCTCCTTGAGAGGGTCGAACTCGGATGCGGCGCCCATCAGTGCCGGCGCAAGACAAAAGAACGCAATCGCCGCGGCCAGCCGCCACGTTTCCCGCAACAACTTCCAGCCCATACGCATCTCCCTGTCATTTGTGAAATAAGGTGCACAATGTGTTTTATGAGGCGCCGCGGATTGCCCCGCGTCGCCGATTCAGGAAAAGCCCGGTCAGACCGGG
>JAGVUD010000072.1 GCA_019136435.1 Armatimonadota bacterium
AAAGACCGCCTTCCGCCGTCTTGTGAAGACAATGTCTGGCTTGCCAGGCAGAGACGAAACGTGGATTCTGTATCGGTACCCGAACCGGTGAAGCATGCGGCGCACCATCAGTTCCGGTTTCATACCAGAGCTTCGTATGCGGCGCATGTTGTTGCTGCGCCGCTCAGGCGGAAGGGTGTCCACTGGAGGCCTGGTGTAGAGCCACCCGGTCGGCTGCCCCCAGGCAAGCGGCAATAGCGAGCCCTATCGCCCTGGCAACTGGCGGTGGGAAGGCATTGCCGACCTGTCTGTACGCCGAAGTCTTCCGGCCAGCAAAGGCCCAATCATCGGGGAAGCCTTGAATCCGGGCAACCATAGGGATGGTAAGGCGGGGGTTGCCTTCAAACGAGGGGCCGGGTGGGTTGTCCGCAATGCCCAGACCATCCACGCCCAGAGCCGCCCAATCCCGGCGAGCCCGCGTCGGGCCCAGATCTGGCCCCCCGTGCTTCTTGGAGCCGCCGACAATCGTTGGCGCGATGGACTGGGCGTGCCGGCGCCAGCGATCCGCGCCCGGCCAGCCTTCGGACGCCATCATGTCGTGGAGGGCGTCACCCACATTCGTGCTCTGCTTCCGGCCTACTGGCCAGACAAAGCGCGCGCCGGTGTCAGCCCTGACAGCAACAAGGACGGCACGCGGCCGCAATTGCGGCACGCCATAGTCACAGGAGTTCACCAGTTCCCACGCCGTAACGTAACCGAGGGCGCGAAGCGCGTGGCACACAGCGCGCCGATAGTCCAGAAACCGTGAACTCAGTATCCCGCGCACATTCTCAATCATGATCGCCCGGGGAGTGCATTCGGACGCAAGCCGTATCACCTGGGGAAAGAGATCCCTCTCATCCTCAGTGCCAAGCTGTTTCCCTGCAATAGAAAAAGGCGGGCACGGGACCCCTCCGGCAAGCAGGTCGATGCCTTGAAAAGCACGTGCGTCGATGGAGCGCACGTCTGCGCAGAGCACATTCCAGTGCGGTCTGTTACGCCGAAGAGTCTCGCAAGCATCTTCGTCAACCTCGACAAGCGCCACGTGTTGGAAGCCAGCCTGTTCGAGGCCGAGCGCCTGACCACCTGCCCCTGCGCATATCTCCAGGCTACGCAGGGGGCCGCCACCTTGCAGATGAGCCCGTTCAGACTCCGGGAGGACAAATCGCGGCTGTTCATAAAGTATCAGTTGCTGCGTGCCCATGGTTCATCTGAGTTTAGCATTAGTTCGGGTATTTGGATAGAGGGCGGTAATCGCTTTGAGTGCACGAGACAGACTGCGCGAGTATTTCGAGGCCCATGCCGGGGAGGTTGTCTCCACGAAGACGCTCCGGGAAGTAGGCGGCATAAGCGAGTACGCCCGCCGCATACGCGAACTCCGCGACATCGAGGGGATGGATATCCTAACGCACAAGGATCGTGCTGGCTTGAAGCCAGGGGAGTACCTGCTTGCGAGCCTGAAGCGCAAACCAGCCTTCTCCAGTGCCGTGAACCCCCAACTCAGGATGCAGGTTCTTGAGCGGAACGGCTTCACATGCCAGCTCTGCGGTCACGGCGCCGGGGATCCAGACCCATACAACCCGTCCCGGAAAGTGCGTTTGCATATCGATCACATTGTGCCCCAGCAACAGGGCGGCGGGTGCACTCTCGACAACCTCCGCGTTGTATGCAGCGTGTGCAATCAGGCGCGTGGCAACATCCAGACGCCCAGCGAGTCAGCTCGGAACTTGATAGCGCGCATCCGCCGCGCACCCCGCGCCGTGCAGCGCGAGGTCTTCGTGCTGCTTAAGAAGACGTTTACAGAGTAAGTCTTGCCGTCACTTCAGCCCGCTTTTTCGAATTCCATCCGCCGGGCGCCCCAGAAGACGTCCCAGTAGTATCCGCTGAACAGCGGCGAGATGGTGACGCCCACGCTCTGGCCGGCGGCGTGGAGGAACTCCCCTTCGCCGAGATACAGCCCGGTGTGCGTGATTTTCTTGCGCTCGGTGTCGTTCGGGCCGCAGAAATAGACCAGGTCTCCCGGCGCGAGGTCGTCCGGATCAACGGGCAGCGCCCGCGGATCGTGCGCCTGGATCCCCGCATCGCGCAGAAGCTGGCAGCCGTTGACGTGATAGACGAGCTGCACGAAGCCGCTGCAGTCAATGCCGAACGGCGTGGTGCCGCCCCACAGATACGGCGTGCCGATGAACCGCCGCGCCTGCCGCACCAGGGCGTCGCCCTTCGGGTTTCTGGGCGCTTCAGGCGCCGCGTCAACGATCGCGATGTCGCGGACGGGAATCCAGCCCGCGCGGCCGTCCGGCAGCTTCGCCTCGATGAGCCCGCCCATACGGTCGCCGATGTCGAACTCGGTGGAGACGACCAGCTTTGTCAGTATGTCTGAGAACGGCTTCGGGTCCTTGCGGAGGTCGCAGATGAGGGCCTTGACGCGCCCGAACGGCTTCTGGGCGGGGTACGCGGCGCCCTTGTCGCGTTCCTGCGTGAACCGCGCCTGCAGCCAGCCCGTGTACGAGTCCCAGAGTTCCACCCGCAGCCACTTGTCGCGTGTTTCCAGCAGGCGGGCGGGTTGCCCCAGAATGGCCTGTGTGACAAGCTCCGTGCCCCCGTCGGGCTCGAGGTGCACGTTTACGACGTTCTTTGATATCGTGAGGGCGCGAAGAGTCTGCGTGCTCTTAGACAATAACTGGTCCTTCCTGACGGTACGGCGTGGCTATGGGAAACTCACATCCGAGCGGACGCGGCCGGCATGCCAGAGGCTCTGGCCCGTGCCGTCCGGGTTCCGCAACTCCTCCCAGGTCAGGTTCTTCGCGTGTCCGTCAAAGAACGCGACGTTCCACGACCCGGTGGGAAACTTCCTGAAGTGCCACTGCGAGTTCTGAGAGTTTGCGCTCGGCGCCGACGAGCCGAGCTGGTAAACATCAAGCAGAGCGGCGGCGAGCATCGGGTTCCGCACCTGGTCCATCTTGACCGGGCTAGGCTGGTTCGAGGCGTTCCACGCCGCCGGGCGGTTGGTGACATAGCTCGACCAGAGCGGCGCTATCTGCGGGTCGTTCGGCGCCTTCTTCCACATGTCGTAGCAGTGTTTCACGGGGTTGCCGGTCTTGCTGGCGATTGGGCCTCCGCCGTTCCGCCAGGTCAGCCCTTTGTCCGACGGGCAGCGCCAGACGTTGCGCCCGGACGTGTAGCGCTCGAGCACCACCTGCGGATACGGCGCATTAAGATAGACCCCCGCGTAGTCGTTCTTGTCCTCGAAGTCGGCGTTGAACGGGTAGAAGCCTTTCCAGTCCTCGCTGTACATGATGATCGCTTTTGCGATCTGCCCCACGTTGTTGAGGCACGAGGCCGTTCGCCCGCGCTCGCGCGCGGCGGCGAACACAGGGAAAAGAATGGCGGCAAGTATCGCTATGATGGCTATGACGACAAGCAGTTCGATCAGGGTGAAGCCGCTGTTCTTTCGAGTCATGTAAGTGTCCTCCAAACCGGAAGAGTCCTCCGGGCATCCACCGAAGCCCTGGCCGCCCCGGACGGACGGCAAAGCGGGCAGCAGCAGTGCTGCCGGGGTGGTGGCGTAACCGGATACAGAACAATACTACCACCGGATGCCGCGGCAGGGCAAGCGGTTTTCTGTGCGTAAGGCAGCCAGTCGCATCTCGTGCTGGCTGAGCGCCCGCGCGCGGGCGATTTCACGAGGGGCTGAAGTTGACCTGCAGCGGCCTCCGGTGCTATAATACAACGGAAGGACAAGAGCAATATATGGCCCACAAGGCAGACAAAACTCCGAAGGACTCGGAACCGCTTGAGCCTCAGGATGAGGCGTCCGAAGCCTCGAACAACCGCGTAGAAGGCCAGTACGAAGCAGACAACATCACCGTCCTGAAGGGACTCGAGGGAGTTCGCAGGCGCCCGGACATGTACATCGGGGACCGGGGCACGCGCGGCCTGCATCATCTGTTCATCGAAGTCGTTGACAACTCGATTGACGAGTCGCTGGCGGGGTTCTGCAGCAAGATTGATGTCGTGCTGCACGAAGACCAGTCGCTGACGGTTGTGGACGATGGACGCGGCATTCCCGTTGACATCAACACCGAGACGGGGCTTCCGGGCGTCACTGTCGCGCTGACGATGCTCCATGCGGGCGGCAAGTTCGGCGGCGGCGGGTACAAGTTCTCGGGCGGGCTGCACGGCATCGGCCTGTCGGCCGTGAACGCGCTCTCGAAGTGGCTGGTCGTCGAGGTCCGGCGCGACGGCAAGGTGTACCGGCAGCGCTTCGAGCGCGGCGAGATTGCCAGCGACCTGGAGGTTGTCGGCAAGGCCGACCATACCGGCACCACTGTAAGCTGGCTGTCGGACGAAGAGATCTTCGGGCCGATCATCTATCACCGCGATATTCTGGTGCAGCGGCTTCGGCACCTCTCGTATCTGAACCCCACCGTGACGCTCACGTTTACGGATGAGGCGACGGGCGAGACGCAGACGTT
>JAGVUD010000147.1 GCA_019136435.1 Armatimonadota bacterium
CCTTCAGCGCCGTCCGGTCGCGCTGCAGCAGGAATGACATCTCGATGAGCATGTCCATGAACGCCGGGCTGAAGGGATAGATACGCCGAAACAGCTCCCGGTTCGCCTGGCTGGTCAGAAGCACGCTCATCACGTCGTCGCGGATGCGGGCGGTCTCGGCGAACGAGGCGTCGATCTGCTGCCGGGCCGCCTCAGACCGCGGGCGCAGAACGCGCTTCTCGGCGATCGCCGGCAGATTGCGGTCCTCCAGAACGACCTTCGCAAAGCGCTGCTCCCACCAGTTCAGGACATCATTGAAGTTCAGGGAGTCCGCGCCGGTGACATGGTCGCCGATCATGTCCTTCAGATCGCGCTGACGCGCCACGAAACTCACCAGCGGGATAGGGCGATCCGCGCTCTGGGCTTCGACCAGCTTGGCCAGCTTCGGGCCTTCGCGGGTCAGAAACGCCATATCGGCCGAGTGGCTCGCCAGCCAGAGGATCAGCTCGTCCACAAAGAGGATGACGGCATCATAACCCAGGCTCTGGGCATGACGGCTGATGACCGACAGCCCGTGGTCCAGGTCGACGTACTCAGCCGCCGTCCTGGCCGCCGTGAAGAAATGGTCCACCAGCGCACTCACCAGGGCCGGTCGTTCTTCCGACCGGACCGGCGCAGCCAGGGCAGCCTCGAAGGTCTCGGCGTCCCAGCCGCGCTCGATCGCTCCCCAGTCACTCTCACCTTCGGCCTCGTTCAGTTGCCCAAAGAACGCCTCGTCGCCCATGCGCTCGCGCAAGCGCTGGGCGTCGGCCAGGATCTCGTCGGCGCGGTAAACTGCCGGCGTCGGGGCCTCCGGGTGCAGCCGCGCCACGGCCTCCACATAGCCCCCGAGAATCGGGGTCTCCATGTCCGGTTGGCCGATCATGTGGTAGGGCACCAGCATGAACCGCCTGCCCTCCGTCCATGGGTTGTGACGCGCAATGACCGCCGCCAGATCGGGGATGGAACGAGCCAGAGGATTGCCCTGCAGAATCAGATGCAGCACCGCCATGAAATGGCTCTTGCCGGAACCGAAACTGCCGTGCAGGTAACAGGCCTTGCTGCTGCGTCCGGCAAGCGCCGCCTTGGTCAGCTCCAGGGCCTGGTCGAAACAGTCCGCCAACTGCGGCGTAACGACGTAGTTGGCGACCGTCTCCTCGGGGCGGGCAATCCCCTCGGACAGCTTCAACACAAAGTCGCCGCGGTCCACGCGCTCGGGAAGCTGGAGGATGTCTCGTATGGGTGTCGGCATGTCCGTTGCCTCGTGTGATGTCAGCCGCAAGCTATCTCAACGCAGAGGCGCCAAGCTGCAGAGTTCGCAGAGCGCCCGCAAGAACCGCAAGAACCGCAAGAACCGCGCACGCAAGCCGCACGCAAGAACCGTGGAGCCGGACCCTGCACCCAGCCGCAGGGCCCGAGCCCGATCAGACAGCCAACATGGGCTCTCTGGGCGCTCAATATCGGGTCAGACATAGTGAACCGCAGACCTCCACGATTCTGCACTCGCCACTTCAGGTCGAGTTTCGACGTCGCGTCCCTGCGCTCTCCTCACGAACTCACTCCGACACGATCCCCTTGTTCTGCAGGGGCATATGCCACGGCGAGACTCAAGCCTCCCGGGCTGAACGAGTAACGCCGCACCACCGCTAGCCAACGGCGGAAGGTCTCCATGGACGTGTCGAGGTCCACGATTCCCTGCAGCTGCAACCCGCACCAGAGCCGATCCCAGTCTTTTGCATGGGCGGGACTGGCCCGCAGGAGGGCCCGAATCTCGGGGTCGGCGATCTCCTGGATCCCGGGGCCCGACTCGTCAACCGCCCAGGCACAGCCCGCTACCCATTGGGACCACTTACTGTATAGCTGGCCGCCGACCTCCTTGCCGCGCTGCGTCTCCATCATCCGGAAGACTGCCGGAGCGATCCGTGGGAAGGCGTTCTGGATGGCCAGCAGGATCATGACAGCCCGGAACTCGCCATCGCCGTCCTGCGACCCGATGAATCGGGGATAGACGTCCTGCCTGGCGGCCTCGTTCGCCCTGATCACGCGGTACACGTTGGTAATCCGCTTCAGGATGCGTGGCGTGGCGCCGATCCAGTGCAGGCACTGCAGGAATTCCGTCTCCCAAGGCTCAATCCTGACCGCCTCAGCGATGAGGACAGGGGGCTCATGCGGTGGGGGGCTGGCCGGCGCCATCTCGACTGGCCTGCCCAACGAGCCATTCTTCTGCCCACCAACGGCTTCGGAGCCAGGTCTGGAAGACTCCGCGCCCATAGCTGTGTTTGGCTCGGAAGTCTCCGCAGGCTCTGACGGCGCTACGTCAGGTACACTCGGAGAACTGATGGCGCTTGGCGCAGTCGGAGGCAGAAGCTCCGCCACAAGACTGGAGAAACCCGCCTGCTCAACCTGTTTGAGTTGGTAGGGAATCTGGAAGATCTTCTCAAGGTAGTCCTGGGGCGTCATGAAGCCGGCCGCCGCGCAGTTATCTGCAGGCCAGTCATCCAATCGGGGCTGATCGCGCAAGTACTGCTGCTTGATGGCATGATGAACCCAGCGGTCGTCAACCCCAACCACAACCACGAAGAGCGGAAAGGCCAGCAGCAGGTGGATCGCCTGAAGGACCTCCACCACCCGCTCGGGAGGGCAACGGTCCAGGTCGTCGATGAACAGCACCACACGCTCCACGGACGGTTCCTTGCCGTCTCCCTGCGGCCCACCATCTGCCTGCGGCCCACTGCTGGAGGCCGTGAGATGCTCGCTCAGCCTCTGGAAATCGCGCCGGACCAGGGAGATGATCGTGAGGTGGCTCCGGTAGTCAGTTGAGCAGCACCGCTCCTCAATGAACCGCCGTAGACGTCGACCTGCTCTTATCTCCATGATGGCCTGCTGGATCGCCTCCAACTGCCCCTCGGCCCTTACGACCGCGGCTCGAGCCTGCTCGCACTCGGCTTCCCGCGCGTCCAGTTCCTGCTGCTTACGGGCTATGTTGGCCTCGTTCTCCCTTCTTGCTGCGGCCTCGGCCAGGTCCAGACTCGCGCGGACCCTGCGGACCTTGGCAAACACCGGTTCAAGTCGGTTCAGCACGACGCCGCCGGCCGCGCACACTTCGATCGTCCAGGCGAACGCCACGGCCAGCGGCTTCAGGGAATCCGTCAGCCACTCAGGTGGCACCCACGTGACGGCGAAGGGAACAGCGAACGCAACTGCCAAAACGGCAGTGCAGAGCAGTTGCCAGGGCCAGCTAAGACGCCAGAACCAGTGCAACACCCCAAAGACTTCACCGCCGAAGCCGGCCAACCTGTCCGCCGTCGCCCGAACCGCCTTAACAGCGTCTGGGGCGTCGCGAAGTCCGAGCCTGTCCAGAGCCCCTGCCGCATCCTCCTTCGTCACAACATCGTTCAGGAGAGCCACAGGATCGACATGCCTGAGTATGGAGATATCCCCCCGGATCCCCGCCATCTTCTTCAGGGCTTCGTCGAGCGCGGCCGCCGCTGTGTCCTTCGCATTCTTCGCCTGTTCCTCCTTCTCCCTGGCCTCGACCATCTGAGCCTTGACGCTCTCCAGCTCCTCCACGAGCGGTCTCTTCTGCTTCCCCTCTACGGCCTGGCCGGCCTGGGCCCCAAGGTGCCTCCCAAGTTCATCAAAGATGTGCGTCACCAGACTCGCCCAGAGATTCGAGTCGATGTAGTGCCAGGCGTTGAACGTGATACAGACAACGCTCCTGCAGTAGGCGGGCGCTTCACCCTCCCTCGCGGTGTGCTGCCGTTGCGCCTCGGCCAGGGCGTCAACGTGCTTCCGGATCAGGCCCATGAAGTAGGTCTTGCCCGAGCCCCACTTGCCGAACAGCCCGATCGCCAGAGGCGGCTCGAACTCCCGATCCATGATGACCCGGGCGAAGGCCGCCGCGTCATCATCGATCCCAAGGCGGTCCACGAGGGTTTTCGCATCCTCAGGAACAGCGTCCGAGCGGACTCCGGCTATCTGGATCGGGAACTGTCCCTCCCCGGAATCTGCCTTGGACCGCTCGTGCCTGTCGCGGCCAGTCCCCCGATGCGGTTCCGAGGGCGTCCGGCGGTGCTCTCCGCTGGGATCTTGCGCGCCATCGTCGGCCTCCGTCGTGGATGGGGCCTCTCGCTCAGCCTTGTCTGAGCTGCCACCGCCCGCCTGTGGGGCTGGATCGCTGGCAGTACTTCCCCCGGCCGGCAACGCTTCTTTCGCCGCCTTCTTGCGTGCGGGCAGCTTGGGGTAACCATCCACGAAGGACTCAGGCGGAGGCTCTTGCCTGCGCAAACTGCCAAGTAACACGTCCGCCCGGATGGCGTCGATGTGGTTTTCGCCGCTGGTCGACCAGCGGGTCATAACCCCGACAAGACTACCTCCAGCAAACACGCCGGCTCCCGCAACAATGTAGGAAACCCCGGCATTCCTCACCGTTGTGACGTCTAGCCGTAGACCTCGATCGCTCTTGGGGGATGCGACGACCGGGACGCGCCGCTTGGACATTTCGGGGTACTCGCGTCCTGGCCCGAGCACGGCCAATCCCAGACGGGTGTCCACCCGGACGACTCTAGCCGGGTGAACCGCAGTGCTCGAAGGGAACGCAAGCTCGACGGTCTGACGCTTAGCGACCACACTCGCGGTGGTCACCACATCCACATTCGACAGGAATGTGGCCAGCCCAAGCGCCTCATGAGTGGCGGCGTCCCGCACAACCACGGTGATGTCGAGCTGCCTGTTTGTGCCCTGCCCCGCGCTCATGGCGCCTCCGTCCCCGCATTCATGCCTTGCCACCGAATCTCACGCCCCCGATCTCAGCCAGGGCGACGCCCATCCCCCGGGCCTCATCCTGCACGAAGGCGGCGAAGTAGTCGCCCATGCGGAGGCCGAACTCGGGATCGGGGTCGTTGTGCCACTGCCTGAGCCATGGGAGGAGGTCTGCCAGGCCGGCGAGCAGGGGGAGGAGCCGTTCTGCGGTCCAGCCCTGGCTCTGCATGGCGCGGTAGTACTCGGCCAGGGCCTTGGCCTGCTGGAGGTGGTCCCACCCGGCCCAGGTCAGCACCGGGGTCGGATCGCCATCCTGGCCGCAGCCGGGGTAGAGGATGAAGCGCTCCTTGGGCACATCCAGCTTGCCGCGCAGGCGCCAGTAGGTCGGGCTCTGGAGGTCCGCCGAGGCGTACTTGGGCGGCACCGGGATGTTGAGCGCCTGGATCTGCCGCTGCAGCTCTTCGGCTCGTTCTTTGTCGCCATCTGCCTCTGCGTCTTTGCGCCTCTGCGCGAGATCATCTTCCCGTCTCTGCAGCTCCCAGACCGCCTCCCACTCCTGGCGTTTGCGGAGTCCGCTGGGCTTGTAGCGGAATACGGGCAGGTACGGCACGCCGTCGGACCCGACCAGATCCGTGATCAGCCGGGTCAGATCGAAGTCGGGCCGGCCGGTATACATCTCGGCGACCTGCTGGAACTCGGCATCCGTCCGTAGCCGGTCCGCCAACCGCGCACAACTCAGCAGTTCGGGCTCGCGAGGCGGCGCACGGCGGCGGTTCTCCGCCCCACCGAAGAGCTCAAGCATCCCACGGACGGGCCCCTCCAGCCCTTCGGGAGGAACGCCCATCCGGGCCGCATCCGCAAGGGCTTCCTTGACTACCACTTCCCGAGCAGCTTCGCGCGCCGCGTCGGCTTTGTCGTTCGCCTCAAGCAGCAGGTCACGACCGCTGAGAGCGAACTCCAGACGGTTCAGCAGCCACTCCCGCAGGGCCGACTGGACCTGCTTGTCCCATGGTTCAGCGGCCCAGCGCCGTTTGTACTCGGGGCGCTCGATCAGAGCGATATTCCGGTCGGACTCGATCAGCCTGACGCGCGCCTCGACGATGCGGCGGTAGTTCTCGGGCCAGTGCGGCGGGATCGCCGTGATCGGGGTCGAGCCATGCCGCGCGAACCAGGTCGTCTCCTCTTCCCCGGCCGCCGCCTTCCGAGCCAGGACGATCTCGAAGGCACGCTCGCCGAGCCTGATGGACGGGACGCGTCCCAGATCCTCGGTCCAGAGCGTCTCGTCCGTGATGCCGTAGAGCGTGTAGCACTGCCAGTCGAGTTCCTCCTGAAGCGCGATCATCCGCTCGCGGATCTCGATGAACCGGCGAGCGGATTCCGCGAGCAGAGCCTGGGTCGGCGTCTGCCGACGGACCAGAGCCGAGGGAAGCACCAGGCCCAACTCCTGCCCCAACCGGTCGAGCGCTGTGGCTAGGGCCAAAGGTCGGCCAGCCGGCACGGGGAACTGCTGGAGCTTGCTGCCGTCGTGGGCAAAACGTTCGTCCCACAGCGTCTTGCGCACGCGCGCCCCCGCCGCGCCCACGTGGTCACCGCCTTTGGGGAAGCAGACCTGCTTCAGCCAGAAGCACCCGGCCGAGCTGTTGAGCAGTCCGAGGAGTTCCAGATGCTGGTCCTCGGTCGCACCCGCCGGCAACTTGATCACCGGCGCGGTACGGTTGAACACCTTCCCGCCCCGGTCAAGCACGAAGTGATTGTGCGTCGCAATCTCGCCAAAGGCGATCGAGAGCGGAGTGCGGTACTTCGATGGCACCCATCGATACCACGTCCACCAAGCCCCGCCCTCTTCAGCCCTCGTCTTGCCGCCAAACGACAGCACGTTGGAGATCGTAAGGCGAAGCGGCCACATCCATCGGCCGAACGGGGAACTGGGATCAAGCGAGATGGGGCTGCCACTGCGGTCGTAAGGGACCAACGCGGACTCAGCCAGATTGAGTCCCCAGTCGCGAGGCACTTCACCGAACACAAATGGCTTAACAAGCTCGGCGGGCAAAGCTCGTCTCAACAGCACCCCTGCATCCATGACGAAAGCATCGTCTGTGCCGGTGAAGCTGGCGAATCCAACTGACTCCACCATATCTCCCAGCAGGCTGCCTGGGCCATTGCCCAGTATACCAGTCAGCTCCGCCGCGCCGCCGCCGCCGATGCTCCAGGGGTGCTTGTGGAACTGCGCTCGTGGAGTGTCCGCGACGCTGACGTAGGCGCTCTCGCTCCCGGGCTGGTCCACCTGGGCCAGGATCGCGCTCCAGACCTCGCCCTGAGCGGGGTCGTCCGGCGTGCCGGGCTCACCGCGGATGCCCATCACCGTCCGGATGGTCCCCGCCACGGGGCGCTGGTTGCGGCCGAACAGGATCACCGTCGGGGTGCCGTGGCCGGGGATGTACGCCCCGGAGGTGTCGATGACGTGCGTCACGTCCCAACGCGGCATGTAGGTCTCCACCAGCTTCTTGCCGAACTCCCTCTTCATGAACGAATTTGCCGTGATCATGCCGACGTAGCCCGTCGGCGCGCCGAGCTGGACCGACGCGACGGCGAGGTCGAAGAAACGCTCCATGAAAGGCACCGCCAGAGAGTACTTCCCGTGACATGAGCGGTACTTCTCGCGGTAGGCGTCGTTGAGGGCCTTGTCCCTGACCGTGATGTAGGGCGGATTCCCGACCACGGCGTGGTACTGCCGCCCTAGAATCCGCCGCAGCGCCGCGGCGTCCTCGGCGAACAGCAGCCCGGCCATGGCGTCCGTGTCTTCGAACCCAGGCATGACCTGCTGGTGAGCGATGTCGGCGCTGGTACCCGTCGCCACCCACCGCGCGCCATGCAGGAGCGAGTCGCCCACGGCCAGGTTGAGCTGGAACGCCGGCGCGTTCCGCAGGGTGCGGATCCCGCAGGACCGCAGCGCTTCGACCAGCAGACGGAAGCGGGCGATAGCCACGGCGAACGGGTTCAGGTCCACCCCGTGGATGGCGTCGAGCACCCGCTGAACCAGCGCCCGGATGTTCGTCCCCGGCTCGACCTCCTGCCACTGCCGCAACAGCCGGTGGAACGCGCCCAGAAGGAAGTGGCCCGAGCCGCAGGTCGGGTCAATCAGCCGGACCTCCCCCAGCCCGAATGTGGCTATCGCCGGCGTCAGGGTCCGGTCCAGGATGAACTCTTCGACGAAGTCGGGCGTCTGCAGCAGCGCGTACCTGTCGCGGGCGTCCTGGGACAGGTCCTGGTACAGATCGCCGAGGAAACGGGTGCTCCACTGCGGGTCGGCGAAGTCGTGGACCAGCGCGCCCGTCTCGGGTGTAATTCGCTGGAAGAACTCCAGCAGGAGCCGCGCGCCGTCGCCGCTGGGCGCCAGCCGCCAGAGCGGGTTGTGCGCGGGCGCGAACAGCGCCGCCACCGCGGGCAGCGTGGCGACCTCCCGGAAGACATGCTCGAGGTACTCGCGGTCGGACTCCCTCGGGTGAGCCTGAAAGTAGAGCGTGTGCTGGTCCCGCGCCTGCCGAAGCCGTTCGCCCTGACCGGCGATCCAGACCGTATCGATCAGGCCGTTGTCCTCCAGGAACCGCACGAACACGCAGCCCAGCACCCAGGCCGCAGCCGACTGCGTGATGGCCTCATCCCGCCAGACGCCGAAGGCCTGTGCCGTCCGCCCCGCCGCGCGAGCCAGACCATACTCCTCCTGCAGTCCAGCCCCAATCTCCGGCACGCCCTCACAACGCTCCCGGATGTCGTCTTCGAGCGCACGGAGCGTACGCTTCAGCTCACCAAGCAACTGTTTGGAGTTCACCATCCTCGGGCTCTCGCATGATGGGGGACAGAGGCAACTGCCTGGCCAAAGACCAGAGGAAGGAATGGCGACGGCTTGTCTCGCCTGTTGTCGTTGTCAGTCACATATGCGAGAAACCTCTTCGCTCGTGTTATCGCGACGTAGAAGAGCCGCTGCTGTTCTGCGCGTGCTGCAGGGG
>JAGVUD010000287.1 GCA_019136435.1 Armatimonadota bacterium
CTTGTTGATGACGATCAGGAAGAGCGACTCGCGGTCGGCGCTGAGGCTGGCAATGGTCTCTATCGCCCGCAGGTCGGGCTGCGACGTGAGCTTGCTGGGGGCCTGCTGCGTGTAGCTGAAGACCGGCGGCGCGGTGATGCTGGAGCCGACGAGGTCGTCACCGAAATGGCGCCGGAACACGCGGAGGACGTGGTAGATGGGGAACGGCCCCTCGAAGAACGTGCTCCAGGGCGTGTTCGGGTACAGGTGCATCCAGCAGGCTTCGGCGACATCCGCCGGGTTTTCGAGCATCACCCGAAGCATGTCCGCGGCGCCCAGCGCCCCTTTGAGGGTTCTCGTGTGGGTTGTGTCGAGCGCCTGTTCACCGTAGTGATAGCTGAGCTGCCACTCGCTGAAGCGCAGCTTCAGGTCGTCAGCACGCTCGGGCGCGCTGAAGCGGCGTATGGTGCGATAGTTGCTCAGGTTGTCTTCCAGCACTTTGGCCGACGCCATCGCCTCCAGATAGATCTGCTCGGCGTCGGTCTGGTCGCCGTCCCAGGGCAGATAGGGGTGGGCGGTTATCACATCGGCGAACTGCCCGGCCTGCTGCAGAAGCTCGATCTGATAGTTGATGGTCGTCTGGTCCACCTTCAGATCGCCTTCGCCGAACCTCGAGGGGACGCTGACGCTGATGGTGGGGTCAACCGCCTTCATTGCGTCAAGAAAACGGCGCGATGTAACCGCATGGCAGGTCCGGGCGACAGCCGGGTCGCTGATGTAACGTCCCGGGCTGCCCCACATATCCGGGCCGTACGGCTCGTTGCCGATCTCGAACAGCCGGACGCCATACGGAAGCGGATGCCCGTTCTGCGCGCGCACAGCCGCCCAGTTGGTGCCGCCGTTGGGGTTGGAGCCGTTGTTCGGTGTGTTGCAGTATTCGACCAGGTCGGCGGCGTCGGCGAGCGCCTGCGCAAACGGGTCTGGCCCGTCCTTCTCCGGGAAGCCGGGTCCGGCCGGCCATTCCGGCCCCGCCGGCCAGCGGAACCGGCAGGTCAGCATCGGCTCGAAGCCCCGGGCCTGACAGAACGTCAGGTACTCGTCGAGCCCGAACAGCGCGGGGCCGGTGAAGTTCGCGAGCATGGCGCACACCGTCGCGTAGTGCACCTGCCGCGTGAACGCCGGATGGCCAATGGAATCCTTCCAGTAGAATGTGTCAGCCAGACAGCCGCCGGGATACCTGAGAACCGTTGGCGCGATCTCCTGAAGCATTGTTTCGACCGAACTGGGAAGCCGGTCGGTGGATGGATCGAAGATAAGTTCGCTGGCGTTCAGGTTGAACGCGTTCCATTCCAGGTTGTTGCCGAAGAGCTTCTTGTTGACGGGCTCGCGAGCGTCCGCTGCATCCACGCTGATCGCGAGCGGCGCGGACGGATTGATGGTGACACCCTGCAGCCACCGCTCCGGCCCGGTGTTCCACGAGGCGACGTTGCCCGCCTTGTCGCTGGCTTTGACTCCGAAGTCGTACGTCCCCGGAGCAAGCCCGGAGTACGTGTGCGAGAGTCCGTCCGCCTGATTGGCGTCCGACCCGTCCAGAACCCAGGCCTCTTCTCTGGGATCGCTGCTCGGACGGTAGTAGAACTCGATCTGATTCAGGTACGACACATCGTCGTAGTAATCCTCGAGGCTCACCGAAGGCGTGGTGTCAACGATAGTCTGGCCATCGGACGGGTTCCAGCGGGTCTCGATCCGAAACGCCGGCGGGGTCAGGTCGCGCTTGACCTTGACACACGCGATCTCGACAAGCGTGCCCGCGGGGACGTTCATCTGAATCTTGAACTGGACGACGTGGTTGACCCAGTACCAGGCCTGACCAAACCAGATGTTGGCGGTTTTCCATTCGCCGTTGCCCCAGCCCTTGAGGAGAGCCCTGCGGGTCTCCCTGAACCCCTCGAAGCCCGGATTGTCAATGTTGTAGTAGATGTAGTTCGAAGTCTTGCCGAAGTGCGGGTTTTCGGGGGAGGTGCTCTTGAGGCGCATCGTCACCGAGACATAGCCCTGGTACGAGCCGGGTATGAGGAGACCGCCGGGACTCACGAGGGTAGCGGGCGAACTGGAAGTCACCCCCTGCCAACAACCGTCCTGAACTCCCGTGGAGCTGAAACCGCCTTCGGTCGTCCAGCCCTCGGCGCCCGAATCGAACGACCATACGACGTCCGCCGGGTCGGAGGCCCCGATCGGCGATGAGCAGGGGTCCTGGGCGTAAGCAGTTCTACTTACAACCGAAACAGATAGCGCAACTAAGACAACGGCACACAGGATACGGGTGGACATGGCTAGGATGCCTCGGGTCTGTTGTTTCGGGCCCTGCGGCCCGACAATGGCCAGGGTTCTCTGACCGTCAAGCTTCCCAGCCGGTCGCCATGCTACTCCTGCAGCGCCGTGGAGTCAAGCAGGCGGGCGCAAAAAACGTTCGGGGGCGCCTCGTGGCCGAGACGCCCCCGCATTTCGGAATGCTCGCTTGTCCTGCCCGGGCCTACAGAGGAAGGCCGAAGGCGTAGATTTTGCCGTTGCCTCCACCGAGGTATATCCGGTTGTAGATCACATCCACGACAGGGTCGCCGACGACCGAAGGAATGATCTTGTGAGCGGTCTTCGCGCCCGTTGCGAGGCTCAGTTCGTACAGCGCGTGATCCCCGCTGCCCACATACACGGAACCCCTGTTCTCGATGGGCACTGACGGGCTTTCGAGGTCAACCGCCCAGTCAATGCCGCCCGTCGCCGCGTTGACGCGATAGACCTTACCGGCATTGGACGAAATGATGAGGCAGTTGCTGGGTGGCACATGGAACGGCGCACCGTAGATGCCGGTTGGCGCAAGTTGCGTGATCTTCGTCACCGATGACCCGTCAAGCGCGATGCGGTACAGCTCACCGGCTTCGTTAACGGCGTACAGGAAGTTGCCGCCAACGCCGACCGAACTGGCGATTGAGCTCGACGGCCCGCCCAGTTCGATGGGCCATCCGGGCTTCACGCCGCCCGTCGCCAGGTCCACGGCGTAAACCTTGCCCGACACCAACCCGTCGTTCGTGGTGGCGAAGTAGATCGTTCCACCCGTGCCAGCGGTCACGAGCAGCGGCGAGCCCAGGATCGGCCCCATGCGGCTGGCGCCCGAGGGCTGAAACGTCCACAACTCCGAACCGTCTGTCGCTCTGACAAGACGCAGGAAGTTGTCCTGCCCAATGGCATCCGTCGCCGCGAAGATGACATCGCCTGTGTAGCCGCCAACCGTCCGCCCGATAGCGCCGCCTGGCTTGGCCGTGCACTTGTAGCCCGCGCCCAGAAAGTGCGTCCAGATTCCCGAACCGTCATTGACCCTTCGGGCGTAGACGTTGCCGTCCTGAGACCCGATGATCACCGTCGGGGTTGACGCCGACGGACTGCCCACCACCAGCGCGGCCACAGGCAGCCTCGCCTGCACAGCCCCGCCCAGCGCAAGCGGCGTCCAGAGCTGCTGGCCCGCGCCCGCCCCCGTGCCACGGATGCCGTAGGCCACACTGTTGGAGGAAGCGAAGACCTTAGCGTCGTCCCAGCCCGAGCCGTTGTATCTGTTGAACACACCCGGTGGCGCCAGCGACGCCGCGCCCGTGTCGAACGTCCACGCCGGGGCCGGGTCGGCCGGATCGTACCTGAACGGACCCATGGCGACGACCGAGCCGTTGTTCGGGACACCTTCCCCGTTGACCGGACGAACGTGAAGATACCAGAAGCCAGCGGACGGCGGAGTGATGCTGATAGTGCCCGCCGACCACGGCGTTCCCGGCGAGGCCCAGATATCCGTCGCGCTCTGGGTGAACTTGTATTCGAACGATGACGCTTTCCAGAGGCCGTTTGTCCCGAATCCGGCGGGATTGCTGAAGGTGAAGTTCGTGCCCGGCCCGTACCAGATATTGACGCGAGCGTTGTCGCACTTAACATTGCCGTTCGCGCCATCCCAGACGCCAGCGTTGGCAAGGGTATATCGCGTCAGAGTTGCGGAGGACGCGCTGTTGTTGTCGCCGTTGAACGCCCGGATCGCCCGGGTGTAAGCGGTATTGGCCGTCAGGCCTGTCTCAGTGACGCTCGCGCTGGCCTGGCGGACGTTCAATGGGGACAGCGCCTTCTCCACCGCGCCGTCCATCAGCGCGAAACCGAACTGGTTGCCGTCGGCGGCGGCATTGGCCGTCCAGGTGATAGCCGACGAACTGACGGCCGTGGCCGCGATGCCCGACGGCGCGCCGCAGTCGTAGCCGTCCCAGAGGATGTCGTCCCAGTAGCCCTGATCGCCCGAAAGTGAATCGAGACCCAGCAGAACCCGCCCGATGCCGGCGTTGATCGCATCCTGTGACCGGGCCGAGACAGCGCTGCGGGTAACAAACGGATCGGTCACGGCGCGGTAGGCGGTGCCGTCCGCCCGGAACTCCACAACAAACGTCAGCCACCTCGCTGTCGC
>JAGVUD010000165.1:0-4468 GCA_019136435.1 Armatimonadota bacterium
CGGTGTGCGCGCGGACGGCATGCTGGCGAGGGTCAACGCCTATGCACCCGACCTGGGCGGGCCCTGCCTGGAGTGTGGGTGGGAACAGCAGGACTATGACCTGCTGGAGCAGGCCTATCCCTGCTCCGGTCAGGCAACGGATACAACCCCGACCGGGGCTCCGGCGAGCCTGGGCGCGCTGGCCGCGTCTCTGCAGGCGATCGAGTGCAGGAAGCTGCTCGACGGGGACCTCGGCTTTGCCGCTGCGGGAGGCCAGATCCTGATCGATCTGAACAGCAGAGCTCACTACGTCACGTCGAGCCGGCGCAACAGCCAGTGCCGGTTCGACCATCGGTCCTGGGAAATCCGGGAGCTGCATTGCGATCCGCGCTGCTTCACGCTTTCCGACCTCTTTGACCACGCAGTGCGGGAGGGTGCTCAGGGATTGCTCAGACTCGCCGTAGAGGGCAAGGCATTCGCCCGCGCCGTGCTCTGCCCGAGCTGTGGGCGGACAAGGAGAGTCCTGGGCCTGCTGCACAGGCTGACACGCAGGCAGGTCACCTGCGGGTGTGGGGAGCGCATGGTCGCGGCAGGTTTCGACCGTGTGAGGAATCTTGAACGGGCAAGCCTCGGAGAGTCTGAGCTGGCGTTGCCTCTCGGCCGGCTGGGTCTGTTGCCCGGAGATGTTGCCACCGTGCGATCCCCAGAGCGGGACCTGCACTACGAGATGCGGGACGGATTGAGATAGGAGCGCAGAATGCAGAGCAAAGATCTGATACTGCAAGGGTTCCTGGAAAGCCAGCAGGCCGATGCGGCTGCCCTGGCAGCCGCGAGCGACATCGTCCAGATCCACCCCTACGGGATCGAGCCTTACCAGCAATACCGGGCCGTGTTTCGATGCGACGGCCTCGTGCATCTGCCTGGGGGCGGTTTCGCGCGGGCGGACCACTTCGAGCTGCTGATCACATTCCCGGACGACTACCTGCGGAGGGCCAATGCCTTTGAGGTGGTCACCTGGCTGGGGCCCCCCAATGTGTGGCACCCGAACATCCGGCCTCCGGCGATCTGTGTGGGCCACCTGGTGCCAGGCACGGGTCTCGTGAACCTGCTGCTCCAGATTCACGAGATCATCACGTACCGCAAAGTGACGATGAGTGAATTCGATGCGCTGAATCACGCGGCCTGCCAGTGGGCGCGGGACAACACGCACATGTTTCCGCTTGACACAAGGCCACTCAAGCGGCGGTCGGTGGACTTCCGCGTTGAGGCTGCGGGGCCGGGGGAGAAGTGATGCGCACATTCCCGATAAACGGCAACGCCGCGGAGGTCGAGGAAGCTCTGCTTATGACTGCGGCTGCAGTGGAGCCCGCAGGTGCGGGCAGGTGGAAAGTGGCGCCACGGCAGGGCCAGGGCATGACGGTCATCGCCTCGATCGAACACGGATGGCTGTGCTTTGACGCCTCGCTCAACGGGCGATCTCCGAGCATGGACGCGGGCGCCGCGGAGTGGGCTCTGCTGGAGAGCAACGCGCTCCTGCCGTACGGGGTGCGGTCCGCGCGGCGCCCGGGGACGGCGGCCCTGAAGCTCAGGGCAGACTTGCCGCTGGGGCTCGAGTGTGACCTGGCCGACGGAATCTCGCGCATCTGCGCTGATATGCCCGCTGCGGCGGACCGATTGTCGGCGAGCGGCTCCTCCCAGCCAGAGGCTGAGCCCGCTCCCGCGGACCTGGCAGTGACCCGCGAAGAGGCGTCCCTGTCCAGCCTGTGCGCGGAAGCGGGCTGGGATTGTGTTGCGCGAGCGGGAGGCGTGTCCGTGCCGCTCGATGTCCCAGGCGAGTCACAAACGGCCTTCGTCGGTAATGGCGCGGGCGTCTGTGCGCGCGTGACCCAATTGAGTTGTGAGAATCTGACAGAGCAGAGCCGCTCGGCGATCGGCAAACTCCTGCTTGCCGCGAGCTGGCTTGTATTCATGGCGCGCCCAATCGCGGGCGTGAACGCCGAATCGGGATGGCACAGCGCCGGATTTGAGGTGGCCTTCCACTCGCGTCCATCTGCCAGGGAGTTGGACACCGGATTGAAGGCACTGTCTGTAGCCTGCCGCATCTGCGGCAGGGAGGCTCTGGCGCTGCGCGACCCGGAACTGGCCGAAGCTTATCTTGCGGTTAGAGGTGGATTCTAGCCGCGCATTACGTGCCTGCGGCACAGCGGGAAGGAGGTGATACGAGTTGAAAACATCAGAGACAGCACAGACCGTGGATGTTCATTTCACGGACACGTCCGGGCAGAAGATGGCCAAAGCCCGGAATGTTCCCGGGGACTGCACTATTGGCGAGGCTATACAGAACGTTCTGTCGCAGTTGAGGCTGCCGCAGAATGACGCGTCCGGCCGCCCGATAGTGTACCACGGCCTGCACGAGCGCGAAGGCCGGCACCTGCAGGCTTCGGAGACTGTGGGCGCGAGCCTGCAGGACGGAGACAACGTGGTGCTCCAGCCCAACGTGGACGCTGGATAGTTCAGAGCATCGGCCCGGGCGCCTCTGAAGCGCCAAGCCGATGAGTGGGAGATATGTCTGATGCAGACAGAGGACGAATACGCATACTGCCTGGAGCTGCTCCGCGCTGACGGCGGCTTGATGGCGCGAGCACCGGTGGTGCCTGATTGGCAGCCCGCCTGCGACTGGGCTCGTCTTGTTGCTCTTCGCCAGGATCGGACGGGTGCTTCCACGCTTGGCGGAAGCATAAAGGTCCGGCCTGTGTGGGACGCGGCAGCCGGCGAGCCGTATGTGTCGTCGTTCGAGGTCGCTGCTTCCGGCTCCGGTGGCGCCGGGCAGGCATCGGACATCCCTATCAACTATCTCTACCGCTACGCTCAGCGGGCGGGTTCGGATCTCGTCGATAGGGGCGAACTGGAAGCAGGTGATACGTTCCTGTATCGGGTTCTCGCCTTCCCCGCCGGAGCCTCTCCGGCGGGGAACTCTACCCGGCCCCGGTTCGACGTCGAGGAAGTCGAGCCGGCGTTGATCCTGAAAGAGGGAAGCCTTCAGCAGTACTTGGAGCGGTCCGTGGCAATGGGTCACGTTCACGGTGATGACTTCCCGGTAGTAATCAGGAAGGAGGTCGTCATTGAGACCGCGATGCTCATGCGGCGGGCCGGGGCGAGGGAGACGGGCGGCGTCTTGCTCGGGCATCTGCGGCGTGACCCGGACATCCCGGAGATATTTGCCGACGTGATCGCCCAGGTCCCGGCCCGGCTGGCGGAATCGTCGCTGGCCCGGTTGAGCTTCACCGGGGAGGCCTGGGCCGACATCCACGCCGCCATTGCCGAGCGCGGACAGGGCGAGACAATCCTGGGTTGGTGGCACACCCACCCGGTCCGCCACTGGCGTGCTTCCGCGGAGCGTGTCGAGCAGGAAGCAGCCGAACTCGCAAACAGGCGCGGGGACTTCTTCAGCGCAGACGACTGCGCGCTGCACAGGACCGTTTTCCCGGCCGCCTACAGCGTCGGAATGGTCGTGAGCGATCTTCCCACGGACTCAGGATCCTGGCAGATCAACTGGAGTCTGTTCGGATGGCGGCGGGGCATAATCGAGCCTCGCGGGTATTACATGACCCACGAGCGGGACGAGGCGGTGGCTACGGCGGGCAAGTCTACAGGAGGACACAATGACCAGACGGGATGAACAGGCGATTCTTGAGCAGCTGCTGGCCGTGGGCGACGGGGCGCCGCCTCTGCAAGAGAAGCTGCGGCACGTCGAGCATCTGTCTCGCCGCTCGCCAGAACATCTGCCTATCCTTGCGAACATGCTCCTCGAGCGCGCTGAGCGAGCTTACCAGTCGCTGATGGAAGCCCGGTTCAACATCGAGCGCCTGGGGCAAACGCTGGAGAACCTCACGCGAACGCCGTGGCGGGTGGCGCGCTTCGTGTCGCTGGTCAGCACGTCCTGCGGTGAGTTCGCGCTGATCAGACAGGGCGGAGCGGAAAGCCTTGTGACAGTAAGCGATGAGGTGGACGCCGTTTCCCTCGTCCGCGGAGACGAGGTCTACGTTACCGGCGACCTGACGGCAATCGTCGCCAGGCCTCTCCACGACAGCTTGCGCGGCGGCGAAACCGCAATCTTCGACCGCCATCTTTCGTCGGGCCGGGCTGCGATCAAGTACCGCGATGAAGAGCTGGTGGCGGACATTGTCGGCCCGCTGCGGGACCACGAGTTGAAGGCTGGTGATCTGGTGCTCTGGGACCGCGCTTCTGGCGCCATCTGCGAGAAGCTGGAATCCGGTGGAGCCTCGGAATACCTGCTGGAAGATGCGCCGGACACTCCCAAATCCCGGGTAGGCGGGCTGAGCCGCTGCCTCGAGGAGCTGCTGCCCGCCCTGACGCTCAGCCTTGTCGCCCCTGAAATGGCCATCAAGTATGGCCTCAACGGACGTGTGTCGATTCTGATGTGCGGCGCCCCCGGTGTGTGCAAGACCTTGATGGCGCAGGTGGCGGC
>JAGVUD010000165.1:4487-5783 GCA_019136435.1 Armatimonadota bacterium
ATGGCGCAGGTGGCGGCCACTGAGGTCGAGCATCTGACCGGCAAGAAGTGCAAGTTGGCGATAGTGAAGCCGGGACAGTGGGAGAGCACGTGGGTCGGCCAGACCGAGGAGAACATCCGCAGCTTCTTCCGGACATGCCGCGAAGCCGCGAGGGATAACTTCGTAGTTGTGTTCCTGGACGAGATCGAAGCGGTGGGACGCATCCGCGGCGGAGTGACTGGCCAGCATTCGGATCGGTCGCTGGCCGCATTTCTTGCGGAACTGGACGGATTCGTCAATCGCGGACGGGTGGCCATAATCTGCGCGACGAACAGAATGGACCTCATCGACCCAGCCCTGCTCGAGAGGCTGTCTGATATCGTGATCCACGTGCCCAGGCCTGACGTCAGAGGCGCCAGGGCCATATTCGGAATCCACCTGCCCGAATCCTGTCCTTATGGCTCGAACGGGATGTCATCGGTAGATGCCCGTGACGAGATAATCGAGAGCCTGGTCTCGCAGTTCTACAGCCCGAACGGCGAGAACAGCGTCTGCACGCTGCGGTTCAGAGACGGCAGGGTCCGTACCGTGGCCGCGAGAGAGCTGGCCAGCGGGCGCACTTTTGAGCAGATATGCCGGGCCGCGAGAAGGTCCGCCGCAGTCCGCGAGCACTTCACCGGGAAAGCTGGGATCTGCCTCAGAGATGCTGAGGACGGGTTGCAGGAAGCGATCAAGAGGCTTGCCTCCACGCTGACGACCAGCAACGTGCGTTCCTATCTTGAGGACCTGCCGCAGGATGTGGATGTGGTGGCGGTGGAGCCGGTGGCCGGCAAGGTCTCGAACGAGCACCACTACATCAGGGTTGCCTGACACTGATTGAAAGGAAAGGACGATGAAACACGAGCAAGCCGGCAAGGTCAGGTTACCAGATGAAGGGGTGCGACTCGCAAAGCTGTGCGGAGGTGACATAGAACTGGGCAACCTGATACTTGGCCTCGACCGCTCCCGTGGCACAGGCTTCGAAGCGTCTCGCGCGCTCCTGCGCGAGATTGACGGGTGGCCGGGCACCCCGTCCTCTCAACTGGTGACGACGTACAGCAACGGCTGGCAAGGAAGTGGTTACTGCGAATCCGCTGAACCCGTTTCCCAAGACTGGGGCCGCAAGTATCTGGGATCAAACGGCGGCTGTGCTTATATAGATCTGAACCACCTGGAGCTATGCCTGCCCGAGGTGCTGACAGCCTACGACTGGGTGGCCTACTATCACGCCATGCTCAGAATAGCCAGGTCGGCAATGGATGCGGCCAACGAGAGACT
>JAGVUD010000013.1 GCA_019136435.1 Armatimonadota bacterium
TCAACAATGTGAGCATTCCGCCGGCAACCACGAATCCGAACACGCCGATTCCGTCCCCCTATGTGATAGATGTGGGCGCGATGAGTGTGCGGGGTGACTTCTATTCAATACTGAGAAGCATCGAGGGATGGAACCAGTTCAACCGCCTCGTGCAGATCAGTCCGATGACGATTCAGGGCGTAAGCCCGTCGCTGACTGCGAACTACGGTCTGAGGGTCATCATCTTTCCCAGGGGTAAGATGGGACCCGAAGTTGCGATGGCGAAGGGCTCAACGGACGCGGCGGGGGCTGGAGGCGCGGGCGGGGGCATGGCTCCGCCGCCGATGCCGATGGGCGCGCCGGACATGGGCGCTGGGCCGCCAGTCGGGGGACCTCCGGGAGAGGTGCCTGGCGGAGGCATGCCTGCGCCATGACACCGTTTTCTTTCTCTGCAGACGATCGAGGTGTCCACGCGTGGCGTGGGCTTGACAGGGTCTATCATTGAGCGAGTGGCTGAACGATAAGAAGAACCAGCCGAAGATCATCGGCGCATTCGTCGCCGTAATGTTGCTGGTCGCCGGCGTTTTCGTGTTCCCCAGGCTATTCGGCGGGGGAGGGAGCCCCGACGCGGCGGCTCCAGTGGCCCCGGCGCCGGGTGTCCCCGGCGGAGCGCCGACTCCGGACGCGACGGGCGGGCAGCCCATGCCTCCAGATGCCGCCGCGCCTGCACCCGCACCAGATGCCGGGGGCGCACCGGCGGCCGCGGCGGCCCCGGCCGAGAAGCAGCCGCCCCTGGAGGAGTTCAAGGCGGACCCGTTCCAGCCATATGTTGGGCCGAAGCCGCCTCGAACAAAGCCCACTTTCATGGCCAAGCTCCCGAAACCGGACATCCGCCGGGTTGCCCCGGTAGTGCTGAAGCCCGAAGAGCAGGAGGCGTATATCCAGCCGCCACAGGGAAGAATGGCGGGGATATTGAAGAATGATCGCGTGTTTGCGATCATAGAGAGTACAGATGCTACGCCGAAGACTGCGATAGTCAAGCCCGGAGACCAGTACCCGTTCAACTCCGACTTTGCCGTTGACCGGATACTCCCGGACCGTGTCGTCCTGCGGACTACGAAGACAAAGGAACCGCGGTTCTTCGATCTGCCGAAGTCGGCGGGGCGCGTTACGGCGCAGCCTGGAGCGGCAACACGCACGCCGCGCGGGCCGTCGCCCGCAATCCCGGATCCGGGACGGGGCATGCCGGGACCGCCGGGAGGTATACCGCCGCCTGCGCCCTGAGTTGGCGAGGCGCCCGGCATTCGGAACTGCCGGGAATGTGGCGGAGTCAGATTGGTAGAGGCTGCTGACGTGGTTGTTGCGGCCTCGCGCGATTGAGGTAAGAATCCGGTAGGTGAGCGGGTGGGGCTGTTTACTCCGGACGACGGGATCAGACATTACAGATTGACCAGATAGATGGTGAAAGCAGGCGCAAAAGTGAAAAAGCAAGGTTCGCTGACAGTTATTTTCGCTCTGGCCGTTGCGGTTCTTGCGCTGTCCGGCCCGGTTTCGGGTCAGACTGATGCCAATGCGCAGGATTCCCGCAACTCGCCAGTGAGTCTTGAACTGACCAACACCCCGGTGCGGGCGGCAATAGACGCGCTGTTCAAGTTCGTGCCGTTCAATCACGCGATCGGCAGCGACGTTGAGGGAGTCATTCCCAGCCTGTCGCTCGACAAAGTGCCGTTTGAGCAGGCGCTGCGCACGGTCTGCCGCATAAACGTGCCGGTGCTTACGTTCACGCGGTCGGAGGGCAACCTCTACGAGATCAAAGTGAAGCCGGCTCCCACAACCGATGGCGGAATGGGTGTCACGGGCGGCGTTGGCGCTGTTCCGGAAACGCCGGGAGGGGAGGGTGTCGTCGGAACGACCACCGATGAGGAACGCCCTGTCGAACTGCGCAAGATTACGCTCAACTATGCGCGCCCCGGCATTATCAGCCAGTTGTTTGGCAATGTGACGGTCGTTCAGGATAACGATGACATGTATGGTGGCGGCGGCGGTTATGGTGGCGGCTATGGTGGCGGCTACGGCGGAAGCAGTTACGGGGGCGGTTACGGCGGCTACGGCGGCAGCAGCATGGGTGGCGGCTATGGCGGCTACGGTGGAAGCAGCCGCTATGGTGGCAGCAGCAGTTGGGGCGGCGGCTACGGCGGCAGCAGCCGATACGGCGGCAGCAGCGGCAGTTGGGGAGGGAGCCGCTACGGCGGTTATTGAGACAGCCGGGCCAGAGCGATTATTTTGGGCTGAAGTGCGCTGTATTGGAAGGAAGTTGGCGCCTGTGCGGCCAACAATGCTTGAGCCCGTAGTCTGGCTGTAGTACGAAGAGTGCTTTGGGGGCCAGTTGGCGGGCCGGAGACGGTATGTTGGCTCATCGTGAACACCCGCGACGCGCGGGTGGTGCCGGTGAGCAGGAGGATATGAGTTTGCCTCGTGCATCCAAGATAACTTTGTGCGGAGTCGCCGCGGTTCTGCTTGCGCTCTGCTGGCTCACCGGAGGACTGGTTCCAGCCGCGTTCTCGGCAGAAGCCGCTGCTCCGGCCGCAGGGGACCTGCTGTCCCTGGATGTGACCGACACGCCGTTGAAGACTGTCGTGCAGTTGCTGATGCGGGACAGCGGCATTAACATCATCCTTGCCTCGAACGACAAGATGAATGTTCCGATCACCGCGACACTGAAAAACCTGCCCCTGGAGACGATTCTGAAATCGGTTCTGGCATCAGCGGGACTGAATTACGCGCGCACAGAAGATGGCACGTATCTTATCGGGGCAGAGGTGCAACCGGCCGCACCGCCCGACAAGCCCGAGGTTGCCATGCCCGTTGAGCCTGCCGCTGCGGTTGTTGCCCCTGTGGTGCAGCCCGAGCCACGCAGGCGCTCGAATGTTGAGATGATCAGGCTCCAGAACATCAGCCCCAAGGACGCTATGTCCGCCATGGGGCTGATCCGCGCCGAGGATGCATTCAGCCCGAATCCGCGCCCCACGGTTTGGCGGGGCCCGGCCGTTGCCTCTGTTCCCGTGGATCAGCGCGGCCCACGCGCGGACCTCTACGATTTCTCGCAGCCTGTTGTGACAAACACGAACCCGTACGGGTCAACCGTGAACATCAATGTGCCGCCGGCGCCTGCTGCGCCGACAACCGATGCGCCGAATGCTGCGATCGCGAGCCGGGCCGGCGAAGTAGGTGCGACGGCGAGTCAGTACCGTCCGACTGCCACGCGGCCGACAACCACCACAACCACTCGCCCGGGCACCACAGGGACTACCGGCACGACAAGCAGCACGGAAGATAGCCTTCTACCGGATGGGGTTGACAGAATCTTCGCTTATCCCGAGCAGAATGCCCTTCTGGTGATGGGAGACGATGAAGGTGTTGCCAAGCTCAAAGACCTTATCACGCAGATTGACCTTCCGCCGAGGCAGGTGATCATCAAGGCTGAGTTCGTCCAGGTGAGAACAGAGATCACGAAAAGGCTGGGCCTCGACTGGATGCTCACGAGGCCGAACTACACTGTTCAGACGAATTTCGGCCCCGCGGGGAACGTCCTTGCGTATGTCCAGACGGGCAACGTGACGGCGAATCTTCGGGCGGAGTTGACGGAGAACGGCGGCAAGGTCGTGAATGCGCCGATCATCTCTACGCTCAACAACCGCCAGGCGATCATCAGCATCACGAACAGCACTCCGTACTATACGCCGGTGATCCAGACAACGACGACGGGCAACATCACGCAGTACACGCCCGGGTCACTGGACTATCAGAGTGCGCTCGATGTAATGCCGCAGATTAACGGCGACAACTCGATTACTCTGACGCTCAGGCCGGAGATCACCGACCAGTCGGGTCTGGTCAAGAGCCCGGATGGCACTCAGGAGCTGCCTGCGACGGTTACTCAGTATCTGTCAACGGCGCGCCGGGTGGCTAACGGCGAGACAATCGTGGTCGGCGGGTTCATCAAGAAGAATGACTCGAACAGCGGCACAAAGGTGCCGATTTTGGGTGACCTTCCCATCATTGGCAAGCTGTTCCGGTCAACGTCCGACGTCAAGCAGGATGTCGAGACGTTGATCTTCATCACGCCGACCGTTGTTCCGGACAAGAGTTCGACCGAGGCGATAGGAGTCATCTCGCCCTAGCAGTCGTGCTGTTCGCGAGCATCAGGACCGAGTTTATGGAGACGGCAGGCTGGTTCTGCCGTCTCCGTTCGTTTATGGGAGCGTTTTGGCTATACTCTCTTCTGGCTAATGTCGGCCGGCCGGTTGCGGAGGCAGTTCGGCGCAGGGGCGCCGCGGGTGCCGCCGTATTGGGCGTATTTCAAGCGGGGATGCTATGTTTCGATTTCTAACGGCAGGTGAATCGCACGGGCAGGCGCTCAGCGCCATTGTTGATGGCGTGCCGTGTGGCTTAACGCT
>JAGVUD010000489.1 GCA_019136435.1 Armatimonadota bacterium
CAACGCCGTTTGCCCGCTACTGGATCGAAAACAAGTATCTGCCCGCCATTCAAGATTTGCTCGGCAGTCATCTGGGCCATCCGGTGAAGGTATCCGTGCAGCTTCGCAGCGACGCGGCCGACCTGCCGGGAATGGACGAAGCCGAACTGGACGCCCTGGCCGCCGAGCCCAAACCCGCCAGAAGCAAGCCGTCCGCCCGCCCTGAGTATGTGCTGAACGAGCATTTCACGTTCGACACGTTTGTCGTCGGAAGCTGCAATCAGATGGCTTTCGCCACCAGCCAGGCCGTGGCGAAGCAGCCGGGGGCAAGCTACAGCCCGCTGTTCATCTACGGCGGCTCGGGCGTCGGAAAGACGCATCTGCTGCACGCAATCGGGCATTTCATCGAGCGCTATCACCCGGACGTCGGGCTCACCTACACGTCGGGCGAGAGCTTCCTGTGCGACTACGTGACGGCGGTGAGCGAGCGCAAGACGGCGCAGTTCCGGCGCCGCTACCGCAACGTGGACGTGTTTCTGGTGGACGACGTGCAGTTCCTCGCGGGCAAGGAGCGCACCAAAGAAGAGTTCTTCCACACGTTCAACGCGCTGCACGAGGTGGGACGGCAGATCGTCCTCTCGAGCGATGTCCCGCCCGATGAGCTTGAACTCGACAAGCGCCTCACGTCCCGGTTCCAGGCGGGGCTGGTCGTGGATATCGCCCAGCCCGACCTCGAAACCCGGATGGCCATCATCCAGTCGAAGGCCGACAAGCGCGACCTGCAGATTCCCGCCGAGGTGGTGCTTTACATCGCCCGGCTCATCCGCTCCAACATCCGCGTGATGGAGGGGGCGCTCGTGAAACTGCACGCCTACGCCGCCATGACTCACGAGCCGGTCAGCACCGAGATGGCGGCCAGCATCCTTTCGCGCTACTTCGAGCAGCCCAAAGAGCAGATCATCACCCCCGACACCGTAATGGCGCTTGTCGCCAGGCACTTCGACGTAAGCCTCGCCGCGCTCAACTCGGCCTCGCGCGAGCGTGAAGTCGTGAGGGCCAGGCAGGTCGCGATGTATCTGATCCGCAAGCTGACCGACTCGTCCCTGCCGTCCATCGGCAGGGCGTTCGGCGGCAAGGACCACTCCACCGTTCTCCATGCCATCCGGAAGATCACCAAACTGGTTCTACAGGACGCCAGCATCGCCGACGACGTGAACGCGCTGATGAAGGAGTTACGCGGCAGCGCCTGAAAGCAGTCGAGTGCGAAGGTTCCGCTCGTGGCCGTCCCGCGGTTTCGCGGGGCGGCTTACTTTTGTGCGCCCGGGTGGGCGCTCGCCGCGGCTTGCGTGGCGGCAATGCGGGGGCTGCTCACGTCCGCAAGCAGCACGGGTACGTTGTGATGCAGAAACAGAAGCCCGTACAGCCCGACGTACGCGACGATGGCGAACCTCAGCATTTTCTTCGTAAACACCGGCTGGAACTGCGCGCACCAGGCCGCCACCAGAATCGGAAAGAACAGCAGCCCCAGCTTGGCCGCGACGAACGCGCACACTCCCCACTGCAGATAGAACCCCATCACCGGATTGCCTTCCCTCACGTTGCAGTGCGAGAGCAGCACGAGCGTTGCCGCCAGGTCCGCCAGGCAGATCAGCGCGATTATCTGGCTCTCCCGTGTTATGGAAAGGGCGCGCGGGCGCGTATGGACTGATGGAGCAGGTCCGGGGCCGTGACGGGTATTACCGGTGATATATGTCGCAGGTGTGTTCATTGCCTTCCGCCTGGCCGCCTGAAGCGCGGGGCGTAGTGTAGTTATTGGCGGGAGAAGCCCTGTTCTTGAGGTAAAATGCTGTTGTCTGTTGCCAGGAGAACCAACTGATATGCGATTGTTCGTGCGTTTTTGCGGGTTAGCTCTTCTTTGCGGACTGCTCATCGCGGCGCGGGCTGTTGCCCAGGAGCCCGCCGAGCCCGACCCGCGGCTATCCAAAACGGTCACGCTCTCGGAGACCGGGGTAACTCTCGCCGCCGCTCTGGCGAAGGCTTCCGAGTTGACCGGCGTCACCATGAAGACCGATCCCGACAGCCGCCAGTGGAAGGTCCGGGACCTCCCCTTGAGCCTGCGGCTGAAGGATGTGCCCGCCAGCGGCTTCCAGGTGCAGCTCGGCAAGCTGCTCGATCTGCGCTGGACTCGCACGGGACAGGCGCCCAACTGGACCTACACCCTGTGGCAGGATGCGAACGCGCGCAGCCGCGAGGCGAAGGCGCTCACTGCCGCCCAAGACGCCAAACTGGCGACAGCCGAAGCGAAGTGGCGCAAGATCACCGACGCCATCAGCGCCGCCGGCGGCATGTCTGCCGCCGACCTCGAGAAGCAGGGCGCTTCGAAGCCGTTCCTGAAGTTCCTCAGCCAGAACGAGTTCGGGAAGTCGTACGCCGGGCTGATGTCCGGGCTGGCGGGCGCCGCGCTGCCCAGTCTCGCGGCGGGTGAGACGTTCCGCGCGCCTTACTCATCGCTCCCTCGCTCGGTTCAGCAGAATGTTCAGGGCTTCGTGAACGGTCTCAACAGCTTCGCCTCCATGGCTGGCGGAGGGGCGCAGGCCAGCGCTCCGGGCAACTGGCAGGCAATGACGGTCATGATCAGGCCAATGCCGGCCAACGTGGGTCAGGGAGTGCTGGACAGGCTGGGGATGCTGGGCTTCATCCAGATTGACGGCGGCGGTTCGTCCGGCGAAGGCCGCCCCCCCATACCGATGGTTTTTCCGATCGTGGACCCGTCCAGCGAGATCGCGTCCATGATCGGCACTGGCGCGGAGCGGATCGCAAACGGCGAGAACCCGCGCGACGTGATGCGCGATATGGGCCCAAAGGCGGGGCAGGTTGCGCGCACGGCTGCCGAGGCCCCGCCGGCGGCTGAGACCGCTCAGCAGGCCGCATCCAAAGCCCCCGATGATCCGCGCCTTCAGAAGGAGGTGGAGATCAAGGCTGCAAAGGGCGGCGACCTCACGGCGGCGCTCGACACGATCTCCGAAAAGACGGCACTGGCGATTATCGCCGATGGGTGGAAGTACTCCGGCGTCAACATCAAGGAGGACAAGGGCCCGGCGGCGGACGTTCTGGACCGTCTGACGGCGGCTATAGGGGCCGAGTGGGAATTGGACGGCGATTCCATACGTATCAGAGCAAAGGACTGGGCCGCGAGGCGCGCGGCCATGGTCGCGGCGGAGGATTTGAGCTACTGGAAGTCGCGGGTGGATGAGAACGGAAACATCGGCCTCGATGACCTGGCCCTGATGGCGGGCTCGTACAGCGATGAGCAGATCGCGCGCATCCGGGAGTCCGACGAGAAGATGCGAAGCGCGACGTTCTACCTGACCGTTCCGCCGTGGCGGCAGGCGCTCCGGTTCTACGGCATGCTGAGCGAGCAGCAGGCGGCGCAGGCGCGCACCGGGCAGGGGCTCGATGTCAGCAGCCTCAGCCGCGAGCAGCGCGACGGCCTGGCGGGTGCTGTTGAACAGTGGGGCAGCAAGGCACAGGCCGATGTCCTGGTCGCGGGGTCACGCATCAGAGTGAAAGAGGACGGGGGCACGACGTATCTTGTCGTTCCCGGAGAAGGCGAGGAAGGAGTGGATATCCCTCTGGTGCGAAAGCGCACCGCGCCCGAGGAGACAAAAGCGCAGCCGGTCAACTGAGACCTGTCAGTTCAGCGCGACTTGCGCCAGCCGATTGAAGCGCGGCGCCCGAGGCGGCCTCTAAGCCAGTGGAGGAAAACACAAAATCGCTGGCACCGAAGTTTGCGCCGTTTCGGACCGCCGCTGCAGGCTGAGCCTTTCGGGGCTGGCCGCGTTTCCGGTGAAGACCGCCGGCAGCATGCCGGCAGGAAGCAGGAGATTGCCGGGGCAGACGAGCGAGTCCGCAAGGACGCTACCAATTGAAGATCAGGAGCGGGCCCTCATCCGGCAGGCCCGGGAGGGTGACGCGGCCAGTTTCGGCGAGCTCGTGCGCAGGCACGAGCGCTCCGTATACAGCGTCGTCTACAGGATGATGCGCTCGCGCGACGAGACTGACGACCTGGTCCAGGACGTGTTCGTGTCGGCGTGGCGGTCGCTCGGGAGCTTCCGGGGCGACGCGCACTTCGGCACCTGGCTGCACCGCATCGCCGTCAACGCCGCGCTCAAGCGCATCCAGGCGCTCAAGCGCCGGCAGGGCGTTTCGCTCGATGATCCCGGCACGGCGATAGGCGAACAGGTCTCCTCGGACAGCGGGGAAGGGCCTCTCGCAAGCGTCCTCTCGGCCGAACAGAGGGAGGCGGTGCGCAAGTCGCTGGACGCTCTGTCCGGCAACCACCGGATGACGGTGGTGCTCTACTATTTCGAGCAGTACTCGTGCGATGAGATCGCGCGGGTGATGCAGTGCTCTGTCGGGACGGTCTGGTCCCGCCTGCACTATGCCTGCAAGAAGCTCAAGTCGGAGCTGTCCGAACAGGGAGCAGCTCCGGAGGGGCCTACGGCCTGACTCAGATGACCTGCAAAGCGGCAACAAGAATAATGATGAAGGCGGCCGCGGGCGTTCTGAGCGAGCGTGAAAGCGCGTCGCTCGAGCGGCATCTCTCCGCCTGCGCCCGGTGCGCCGCCGAGATGGACGATCTGCGCGCGGCTTCTGCTCTGTTTGGCTCTGCCCGCACTCCCGTGCCCGAGCCGCCGCCCGATCTCGCTTCGCGCGTTCTCGACCGGATTGCTGCCGAGGCGCCCGCGCCCCCGCGCAGACGCTTCGGCATCCCGCTGTGGCGCAGCGGGGCCTACGGAGGCGGCCTTGCGCTCGGAACGGCGGCCGCGGGAATCGCTCTTGTTCTTATCGCCCGCAACCTGACGCTTGACGACCAGGCGCTGATGACGGCGCCTCCCGAGCGGCCGCCCGTCGCCACGGCGCCGGCGCCTGCCGCCCCGGAGACTCTCAGCAAGGCTCCCGCGCCTCCAGCGCCTCCAGCGCCCGCGCATCCTGTCGCGGTTGCGCAGAGCGGCGCGCCGCGCAAGATTGCCTCGAAGCCGCGTGTCGCGCCGTCGCGGCCCAGAGCCAAAGTCGCGGCCGGGCCCGGGGAGCGGGCCACAGCGGACGGCGAGAAGCGTGTCACCGAGCGCGTCGCTCGCGCCAGGGTTGGAGAGCCATCAAACAACATCACCCGCTCCACGTTTTTCGGTGTTAACGAGCGCGTTGCCTCGGCGCCTGCGCCAGCGGCTGGCAGACCGGCAGCCGCCCCGGGCAGGGCACTTGGGGACGCCGCATTTGACGCTGCAAGCGCTCCGGCCGCCGCCGTGCCGGGCGTCAACCGTCTGTACTCGGCTTCGCCGCCGCCGTCTGCGCCGCTGGCGTCTGCGAATGCCGCCGGGCTGACGGCCGATGCTCTGGAGACCACCGCCCAAGGCACCTGGCACGACGCGTCCGTGAAGGCGGGGGACGAATTCGCGCACACGGGCCTGGGTTACGGCGCCTTCCATCGCGGCGTTGCGCTTGCCCGGCTGACCGGAGAGCGGGAAGCCCGCCTGCGCGCTGAGGCCGTCGAAGATGTTTACACGTCGCCCGACGAGCGGGCGAAGACGATACTGAGTTATTAGCGAGGTATCAGGGTAAAGAGTCAGTGATCAGCAGGGACGGAAAACGGGCAATCGGAATGGTCGCGGCGGCAGCGGCGCTCGTTTTTGCGCTCGCGTCCCCCGTGCCGTTCCAGGCCGCGGATCCGGCGGACGCATCGGCGGGCGTCCGCGCCTTCAACACCGGTGACTACAAGGGGGCCGCGGCATCGCTTGCGCGCGAAGTGCAGGCGTCTCCGGACGACCTGGGCCTTCGCATCACGTACGCCGTCGCCCTGCTTCAGATGAAGGACTACCAGACGGCCGCGGCGCAGCTCGACCGGGCGGTCGCCCTTGCGCCTTCCGCGTCCATCCTGCGCGACCTTCACGTCTCCACGTCCGCCCGGACGAGGGCCACGAAGGCGGGAACGGCCGCAACGATGAAGCCTCTGGCCGGCGCGGTTGTGACGCCTGGGCCGGGGCAGTCGAAGGATTCGTCCGTGGCGGCTTTGCGGCAGGCCGCGATCGAGCACCCGGCCAGCGCCGCCGCCGCCAGCCTTCTCGGTGATGCCTATCAACTGAGCGGCAAGCTCTCCGAGGCCGAGCAGTGGTATCGCAAGGCCATGGCGCTGGCGCCAGAGTGGACCAAGCCGGCGGTGGGCCTGGCGCTGACGGCGCTTGACACCGACCCGACGCGTTCGGCAAACCTCCTGGAGGACGTTCTGCGCAGAGACCCGTCCAACTCGCAGGCGAGACTCTGGCTGGGCGACGCGTACCGGCGCACGGGACGGCAGGATCTGGCCGATCGCTGCTATCTGCAGGCGGCCGAGGACCCGCTCACTCGAGCCGATGCTCTGGTGCGGCGCGGCACACAGTATATGGGGCAGAACCAGGTGCTGAAGGCCGAGGAGCAGTTCAGTCGGGCGCAGGCGGTTGATCCGGATAACCTTCCGGCGGTTGTGGGGATGGCTCAGACGCAGTCCCTGCGCAACGATTTCGGCGAGGCGCAGAAGACCGCCGGAAGCGCCGCGGACAAGTCGAAGGCACTATCGCCCGCGACGCAGGCGAAGGTCTATCTGAACGCGGCGCAGGTTGCGCAGGCCGCGGGCAACTACGACGACGCCGGGCACTACATAGGCACGGCCAACCGGCTCGCTCCCGATGACCAGAGCATCTATGCGCAGGAGGCCGGGCTGTACGCGCGGCAAGACTCGCTGCGGGGCTGGATCGCCGAACAGGAGAGCGCGCTCAAACAGAAGCCCGGTGACCTTACCGCAATGCGGCGGCTTGCCGAGGGCTACCGCGCCGCGGGCGACCATGTCAGGCGTCTTGAGATTCTCGATCGCCTCACTGAGGCCGGCGCGGCGGGCGCCTGGCAGTGGAAACTGCAGTCGGCCGAGTCGCTCTGGGCTCTTGGCCGCAAGGACGATGCCTGCGAGCGCTGGCTGTCGGCGGTGGACGCGGGCTATCCCACACGCACCATCCGGATCGCCGAGTCCATCGGCTCCCGCGCCGATGCCTCCTCGTATGTGACCAGCCGCTTCAGCGTTCGCAAATCGTCGCGCAATGCCGGGCACCTGCTCTACGCAATCGCGAGCCGCGAGGGGCGCTACGCGGAGGCCCTGGCGCACCTCGACCGCGTCATCGCTCTCGATCCGAAGAACGTCACGCTGATGGGCCAGCGCGGCTGGCTGCTCGGCAAAATGGGCCGCTCGGCCGAGGCCGAAAAGGCCTTCCACAAGCAGCGCGACCTTATCCGCCAGAAGCAGTAAACCTCCGGCAGTTTCCGCCTTCTGAGAGGATTGGATACACTGCACTGAGAACTCTGTGCAGGCAGGAGTGTACCTATGCAACAAGATCAGGATGCCACGATGATCGGCGGGCCCGAAGCGGCCGGCAATTCGGACAGAACCCGGGCGATGGCTCCGGCGGGCCTCGACACCACCCAGATGGGCGCTTCTGTCGAGTGCCCCGTCTGCCGCGCGCGCAACATTTCGGCGGACACGTATTGCTGTGAGTGCGGCTTTCTTCTCTCCGCGACGCCGGAGGACGGGGACGCCGGACCGCAGGCGCCGGCGGCCGTCCTGCGCGACACGCGCTCGGGACGCGCATTTCCGCTGGAGGAGGGCGTTGCCACGGTCGGGCGCGAGAACGCCGACATTCTGCTGAGCGACCCGAGCGTCAGCCGCAAGCATGCCGAGGTCGAGTTTCGCGGAGCGGACGCGCTCGTGACCGACGCCGGAAGCACGAACGGCACCGTCGTGAACGGACGCAGGATCGCCGCCGGCGAACAGCAGGCGCTCGAGCCGGGGCAGGAGGTGCGCTTCGGCAACTGCATATTCGTGCTGGACCTGACACGCGCAGATGATGGCCAGGACATCGCCGCGCCGCCCGCCGAAGAACCAGAGGAGGCTGGTCAGCCGGAAGAGGCCGAAGTCACGATGGTGGGCTCGCCCGAGAGCCTGCCCGAGTTCGACCTCGATCTGCCGGACGAGCAGCCAGCCGAAGCGGCCGCGCCATCCGGTCCCCGGCTGCAGGACGCGAGCAACCCCGCTCTCGCATACCCCATCTCGCCGGAAGGGGCGGCAATCGGGCGAAGAAGCGGGCAGGACATCGTCATCGAGAACCCCTATGTTTCGTCCTCGCACGCCGCCATCGCCGTTCAGGACGGCGAGTATACTCTCACGGACATCGGGAGCACGAACGGCACTGTTGTCAACGGAGAAACCCTGCCGCCGAACGAGCCGCGCGTTCTGGCCGACGGCGACGAGATCTCGTTCGGGCCGGTGAAGCTGGTTTTCAGGAAGGGTGAGGCCGAAGCGATTTGAGCGAAGAGCGTGAGATAACCGCGAAATTCCTTGTCGAGGACCTTCAGTCCGGGTGGGACGAGAAGGCCATGCCCTCCGAGCTGACGGCGCGGCTGCTGATCGGCGCCCGCACTGACCTGGGCCGCGTGCGCGAGAACAACGAGGACAAGTTCGAGTTCTACATCCCGTCCGGCCCCGCCGCGCAGGGCGCAAAGGGGAGCCTGGTCGCCGTCGCCGACGGCATGGGCGGGCATGCGGCCGGACAGATCGCGAGCGAACTCGGCCTCAAGACGCTCATCCAGCGCTATTTCGCGGACACGCACGCGGATGTCCCGGGCGCCCTTCGGATGGCTGTGCGGGAGGCGAACGCGGTTGTCTATGACACCGCTTCCATCCCGGGCCGCGACGGCATGGGCACCACGCTCACCGCCGCCGTCGTGCGCGGGCCGCGGCTGTACGTCGCGCAGGTCGGCGACAGCCGCCTGTATCTTCTTCACGGCGAAGTGCTCGAGCAGGTCACCGAGGATCATTCCTGGGTGGCCGAACAGGTCCGAAGAGGCCTCTTGACCGAAGACGAGGCCCAGTACTCGCCGTTCCGCAACGTCATCACGCGCTCGCTCGGCAATCAGCCGGAGGTGGAGCCCGACATCATCGAACGCGAAGTCTGCGTGGGTGACGTGCTTCTGCTCTGCTCGGACGGGCTGAGCGGCGTCGTGCAGCGGGAGGAGATGGAGGAGGCGCTCCTGAGCCAGGGGCCTTCGGAGGCCTGCCAGTCTCTGGTGGACCTTGCCCTGGAACGTGGCGGCCCGGATAACGCGACGGTGCTTGTTGCGCGCATCGAGGAGATGCTGAGCGTTGCCGCGGGCGAGTCCGTCACCGTGCCTCCCGCGTGCGCCGCGGAACCAGCGCAGCCGGAACAGCGGTCAACCAGTAAGGAAGGCAAGAAGCGCCGGGGCTGGTTTCACCGCGACGAGTAGCCGTGTTTCCGCGGGTGTTCTGGCCGTGCCCGCCCCGCCGCCAATAGACCCTTGACGCAGTCCAGCAACACTTTAGGCCGGTACCAGATCATCCGGGAGATCGCACGCTCGAACGACATTGTCTATGAGGCGATAGACCCGGCCATCGGCCGTCGCATAGCCCTCAAAGAGCTGCAGATGCCGCCGAACCTTGTCGGCAGCGCAAAGCGCGAGCGCATCGAGCGGTTCTACCGCGAGGCGAAGGCGGCGGGCACGCTAACGCATCCGAACATCGTCACGATATTCGAGGTGGGCGAAGACGCCGGGCGGCACTTCATCGCGATGGAGTTTCTTGAAGGCCAGACGCTTCAGGACACGATTGACATCCGCGGCGCGTTGCCCCCGGCGGAAGCAAGGGACATCGCGCTGCAGGTGCTCGAAGCCCTGGCGTTCGCTCACAAGCACGGCATCATTCACCGCGACATCAAGCCGGCCAACATTCAGCTTCTTCCGGGCGGGGTGGTCAAGCTGACCGACTTCGGCATCGCGCGCATCACCCACGAGCCGTCCATCACCGCCAGCGGGCAGATATTCGGCACCCCGTCGTATATGTCCCCCGAGCAGATCGCTGGACGCGATATTGACCAGCGCTCCGATCTCTTTTCGCTCGGGGTGGTGCTCTACGAAGCCCTGACAGCCTCCAAGCCCTTCACCGGCGACAGCGTCGTGACGATCACCTACAACATCATGAACATGCCCGCCACGCGCCCCGCGGGCGTGCCGGAGGGGCTGGCGGATATCGTCCAGAAGGCGCTAGCCAAAGACCCCGCCGCGCGGTTTCAGTCGGCTCAGGAGTTCGCGGACGCTCTGACGGGCGACTGGGACCGCCAGGGCCCGCAGATCGGCCAGGCGCCGCCGCCCATCTTCTTTCCTTCGGGCCAGGGGCCGCAGGCGCCCGCGCCCGGGTTCCCCGGCCAGGGGCCGAATCCCGCGCCCAGTCCCAACCTGCCTCCGCCCCGTCCCCTGCCGGCGCCTCCGCCCCCGCCCGGGCCGTTCATGACCCCGGGCGAGTCGGCCGGGCTCCGGGCGTTCTTCATCACTATCATACTCGCGGCCGCTGTGCTGCTGGCCATCTGGGGCATCAATGCCGCATATGAGAACTACAAGATTCAGGGGAACGATACAAAAGCCGCGGCATACTTCAACAGCGGCACCGCGCATTACAATGCCGGCCGCTACGATCTGGCCATCGAGGATTACCAGCGGGCGTTGTCCCTGGATCTCAGCGAAGCTCTCAAGGCCCAGACAAGGCGCGCCATCGGCGCCTGCTACGTCGGCAAGGGGCAGAACGCCATACAGGCTGGCAACTTCGTCTCCGCGGCGCAATCCCTGCGCCGCGCGCTCGAGTTCCACCCCGAGTCCGGCAACGCCTACTACCTGCTCGGGGTCATCAGCATGCGGCAGGGACAGGGGAGGTGGGCGATAACCTACTATGAGCGGGCCGTCAGCCTCGACCCGGGGTCGGATGGCGGTAGAAAAGCGGCCGGGGCGCTCCAGGAGTACTACTGGAACCGGGCGGCGCAGTATTCGGCGTACGGCAAGACCGCCGACGCCATGGACTGCTGGAAGAAGATCGTCGAGATTGACCCTTCAACCAATCTCGCTTTCAGGGCGCAGGCTGAACTGGAGCGCGCGCTTCTGCGTTAGGCGGCGCGGGTCGGCTCTCTGCTGGCGCGTCTCGCGCGTCTGCGCTAAAATCGGGCGGTAAGCCCGAGTCAACCATGCCTCAGTCCCAGGATCATATTCGCAATTTCTGCATCATCGCGCACATTGACCATGGCAAGTCCACGCTGGCGGACCGCATCCTCGAACTGACGCACGCAGTTTCGGGACGCGAGCACCGCGACCAGATGCTGGACACCATGGATCTGGAGCGCGAGCGCGGCATCACCATCAAGATGACCGCCGTGAGGCTGGCGTACGAGGCGAGCGACGGACAGACCTACACGCTCAATCTGATTGACACTCCGGGGCATGTGGATTTCAGCTACGAGGTCTCGCGCAGCCTCAACGCCTGCGAGGGGGCGGTGCTGGTCGTCGACGCGGCGCAGGGCGTCGAGGCGCAGACGCTTGCCAACGTCAGCCTCGCGATGTCCGCGAATCTCGAAATCATCCCCGTCATCAACAAGATCGATATGCCCGCCGCCGAGCCGGATCGCGTGAAGGACGAGATCGAGAACGTCCTCGCGATTGACGCCTCGGATGCGATTCTGGCAAGCGCCCGCGAAGGGGTCGGCGTTCAGGACGTCCTGGAGCACATCGTTCATCAGATTCCGCCGCCCTCCGGCTCGCCGTCCGCGCCGCTCAGAGCCCTCATCTTCGACTCCCATTTCGACCAGTATCTGGGCGTCGTCGCCTATGTGCGCATCGTGGACGGAAGCCTGAAGCGGGGCGACCGCATCCGGATGATGGCCAGCGGCAAGGAGTTCGAAGTCAGCGCCGTCGGGGTGTTTCTGCCCGAGATGACCGAAGCGGAGGGGTTGTCGGCGGGCGAGGTCGGCTATGTCGTCGCTTCCATGAAGGAAGTGGGCGATGCGCGCGTCGGAGACACGATCACGCTTGCCAGGCGCGGGGCATCGGAGCCTCTTCCCGGATACAAACTGGCCAAGCCCATGGTCTCCTGCGGGATGTACCCGATGGTGTCCGAGGACTACCCCGACCTTCGTGAGGCGCTCGAGAAGCTCCAGCTCAACGACGCCGCCCTGAGCTGGCAGCCGGAGACGTCGGCTGCTCTCGGGTTCGGATTCCGGTGCGGATTCCTGGGGCTGCTGCACATGGATATCGTGCAGGAGCGTCTGGAGCGCGAGTTCGGGCTGGGCATCATCGCGACCGCTCCCGGAGTCGTCTATCGGGTCTACAAGACGGACGGCGAGATGATCGAGGTGGACAACCCGGCCAAGCTCCCCGCCACCACCCTCATCGAGAAGATCGAGGAGCCGATGGTGGATGCTACGGTCATCGTGCCCGACGAGTACCTCGGAGGGGTGCTCGATCTCTGCCAGGACCGCCGCGGCACGTTCGCGCACATGGAATACTCGGGCGTCACGCGGGTCATCGTCCATTACAGGCTGCCGCTCGCCGAGATCCTCATGGACTTCTACGATCAGCTCAAGAGCCGGACGCGCGGGTATGCGTCGTTCGACTACGAGATGTCGGGCTATCTCGAATCCAGCGTCGTCAAGCTCGATATCCAGTTGAACGGGTCTCCCGTGGACGCGCTTTCGTTCATCACGCACCGCGACCGCGCCTATACGCGCGGCAAGCTCATGACCGAGCGCCTCAAAGAGATTCTGCCCCGCCAGATGTTCGAGATCCGCATCCAGGCGGCCATCGGACACAAGATCATCGCCGCCGAAACCGTGCGCGCCCTGCGCAAGAACGTCATCGCCAAGTGCTACGGCGGCGACATCACGCGGAAGAGAAAGCTTCTGGAGAAGCAGAAAGAGGGCAAGAAGCGCATGAAGCAGATCGGCTCGGTCGAAGTGCCGCAGGAAGCCTTCCTGAGCGTCCTCAAGCTCGGGGAGTAGAGCGCCATGCGCTTCGAAGCGCCTCGCTCGGCTTACGTCCACATCCCTTTTTGCGCCGCGAAGTGCGGCTATTGCGACTTCAACAGCTTCGCCGGGATGCTGCATCTCGCGCCCCGTTACACCGATGCCCTCTGCCGCCAGGTATCGAGCGCCGCCGGGGCGTCCCCCGGCCTCGACACCGTCTATTTCGGGGGCGGAACCCCGACTCTGCTGCCGGCCGACGCTCTGGCGCGCGTACTCGGCGAACTCCGCCGGACGTTCGGCCTCGCGGACGGCGCGGAGGTAACGCTGGAGGCGAACCCGGAGTCGGCGTCGTACGAAAAACTCGCCGCCGCGCGCGAAGCGGGGTTCAACCGGGTCAGCATCGGCGTTCAGTCGTTCGACGGCGGGCAACTGGCCAGTCTTGGGCGCGTGCACACCCGCGAGCAGGCCGTGGCGGCGTTCAGCGCGGCCCGGCGGGCGGGGTTCCAGAACATCAGCCTCGACCTCATGTTCGGGCTTCCCGGCCAGACCCTGTCCGATCTTCACGGTACGCTCGCCAGCGCGATTGATCTCGGCCCGGAGCACCTGTCCGCCTACAGCCTGACCATCGAGGAGGGGACTCCTCTCTTCGAGCGCGTTCGGGCGGGCGAAGTGACCCCGCCGGACGACGATCTGGCCGCCGATATGTACCAGGCGGTTCGCCAGACGCTGACGCGGGCGGGCTACGAGCACTACGAGATATCGAACTACGCCCTGCCGTCCATGCGCTGCCGCCACAACGAGGCCTACTGGCGAAACGGTTCGTACCTCGGCTTCGGGGCGGGGGCGGCGCAGTACGTCGCGGGAGAGCGGCTGACGTGGGAGGGCGACCCCGTGGCGTTCACCGGGCAGATCGAGTCGGACGGGCGGGCGCGGGCGGCCTTCTCCGAGCGGCTCGAGGGCAGGGCGCTTCTGGGAGAGACCGCCATGCTTGCGCTCAGAACATCCGGCGGCCTCGACCTGCGCCGTCTGTCGCTCGATTTCGGCGAGGATGTCGAGGCCGTCTTCAGCAGGCCGATCCGCCGCTTCTCGCAGGCCGGGCTCATCGGCGTGGACGATGGCCGGGTGACGCTCACCGCCGCGGGGCAGCTCCTGGCTAACGAAGTGCTGGCCGAGTTCCTCGCCTGACCCCGGCGGCGGGGAGGAAATGAGCGGCTGAGAAGGGTATAATCCCTCAAAGCGAACAGGGCTTCGGCCAGGGCGAAGCTGTCCGCGCAGACCCGGGCGATCAATCGCGCCGTGGAGGGATGACGCACCATGAACTTCGTAAGGGACATCATTCAGAAGAAGGGACCGCAGGTTGCGGCCGTTTCAGCCGATCAGTCGGTGCTTTCGGCGGCGCAGCTTATGAACGACCGCCGCATCGGGTCGGTTGTCGTGACGCAGGGCGAGACCGTCGTTGGCATATTCACCGAGCGCGACATTCTTACGCGCGTCGTGGCTGCTCAGAAGGACCCCGCCGGAGTGGCCGTCCGTGACGTGATGACGCATCCCTGCGTTGTCTGCGGCCCCGAGGACGAGATCACGCAGTGCCAGGCGATGATGACCGAGAAGCACATACGGCACATCCCGGTTGTCAGCGAGGGCAAGCTGGTGGGGATCATCAGCAGCGGCGATATCCTGGCAAGCTCGAAGGTACAGCTCGAAGAAGCCGTCCGCTATCTGAGCGAGTATATCTACGGCTGACGCGCGGCGGCGTCGCGCCACAGCTTCAGGCACGGCTCGAGGGCGGTAAGCACGGGCACGGCTTCCAGGCACTCGCATCGCAGGTCGAACAGCCATCCCGCGAGTTCGTGAACCTTCGCGGGCGCCGGTTCGTTCGTCCACAGCCACAGCGCCAGCGCCTTCAACTCCTTCAGCGTCTCGGCCATCTCGCCGCTCAGGAACTCCATCCGCGCGAGAAAGAGCGGCCAGTCCGCATCCGGCGGCGCGCCGCCGGACATCTGGCGCGTCACGGCTTCCCATTGTGCCGCGCTCGCGGCTAGCTGGGAATCCTCCACCGGACGGGGCACCCCCAGGTAGAACTCCATCGGCTCCCCGGATAGCCTGGCGGCCGACAGCCGTATCCTGTCCTGCGCGATCCTGAGACAGACGGCCGCCTCCATGCAGTGCCATTCCAGCGCTTCCCGCGCATCGGCCGCCTCGTCGGCGAATGAATGCGGGTCTTTCGGAAGCCGGCCCGACGCGAGGCGGCGACAGATCTTCCGCCACGTCTCGAGAGTCTCGCGAAAGCGCCCGAGGTGGCTGGCGAGGGCTTCGGAGAGGCGCGCGGGCGTTGTCATTTCGTCGCGGATGCCGGTCAGGGGGTTCGGCTGGAGAGATGTGGACGGGTGCGGCGCCACCAGTGCGCCCACAACCTGCTGCAGCGCGGCCACGGGGTTCCGTTCAAAGTCGAGGTCTTTTCCGCCGCTCACCTCGTATTCGGGCGTGTCTTTGCTAAGCATCACGGACTGTCTGGCTCAGTATGACCGACTTCCGCTTCCGCGCCAAGGGCCGCGGGGCTCTCACTGCGTGCGTGGAACGCGCACATCGCGCTCACGGGGCACTGCTGGCACAGGGGCGACCGGGCCCTGCAGAGCGCGCGCCCGTGGCCGATCAGCAGCAGGTGCCCCTCCAGGCACCCTCCCTCGGGGGTCAGGGCTTCCAGCGCGTGCTGCACGCCTTCGGGAGCGGTGTTTGCCGGGACGAGTCCCAGGCGTTTGGCGATCCGCTCGACGTGCGTGTCCACGGGGAACACGTCGCGCCCGAGCGCAAAGAGCAGCACGCAGGAGGCTGTTTTCGGTCCGACCCCGGGAAGCGTCTGAAGCCACTCCCGCGCCTCCTCTGTCGCCATGTCCGAAAGGAAGCCGAGGTCCGGCCGGCCGCGCTCGGCCGTCAGAATCTGCAGAATCCGCCGGATGCGCGGAGCCTTCTGCTCCGCCAGCCCGCCCGAACGGATCGCTTGCGCAACCTCGGCGTCCGTGGCATCGCGGACCTGCTCCCAGGTTGGAAACCGCTCCCGCAGCGCCCGGTAGGCGCGGTCCGTGTTGGCGTCGCTCGTGTTCTGCGAAAGGATGGTGCCGATCAGATGGTCGAGCGGGTCGCCTCCGGCGCGCCTGCCGGGGCTTCCGTAATGCTTTCTGAGTGCCGAAATGACGCGTTCCACTGACCCTGTTGACGTCCGGCGGCCGCCCGGGGGTTCCATTCGGGCCCGCTCGCTGTTATCATGGGGATGTTTCCGCTATCAAGGAGAGATGGCGCGCCGCGCCCGCATATGAACACATCTGACATCAACGAACCAATCACCACCCCCGAAGCTCTAGATGAAGTCCTGTCCCGCCCGTCGCCGGGAGTTGCTGAAGCCCTGCGGGGCCTGCCCGGAGACATTCTCGTCCTCGGCGCCGCCGGCAAGATGGGGCCAAGCCTCGCCCGAATGGCCCGCCGGGCGGCCGACGAGATCGGGGACGGGCGCGCCGTCATCGCCGTGTCACGATTCAGCGAGGCCGGCCTGCGCGAAAAGATGGAATCGTGGGGCATTCGCACCATCGCCGCCGACCTGCTGAACCGAGAAGCGCTCGCCGGGCTTCCCGATGCCCCGAACATCGTCTACATGGCCGGCCGGAAGTTCGGGTCCACGGGCGCCGAGTCGCTGACGTGGGCGATGAACGCGTATCTGCCGGGGATGGTCGCCGAGCGGTATCCCGCGTCCCGCATCACGGCGTTTTCCACAGGCAATGTGTACCCGTTTGCCCCCGCTTCCGGAGCGGGCGCCTCCGAGACGGACCCCGTCGGGCCGGTGGGCGAGTATGCGCAGTCCTGTCTAGGCCGCGAGCGAATACTTGAACACTTCTCGGCGGCCAACGGGACGCCGGTTGCGCTACTGCGGCTCAGTTACGCCATTGACCTGCGCTACGGGGTGATCCTCGATGTGGCCGCGAAGGTCTTGATGGGCGAACCGGTGGATGTGACGACGGGCTATGCTTCGGTCATCTGGCAGGGAGACGCCAACGCCCACACGCTCATGTCGCTCGCCTCCTGCTCCAGCCCGCCGATGATTCTGAACATCACCGGCCCCAGGATCAGCATCCGCGATGTCGCCGTGCGTCTGGGTGAACTGCTGGAGCGCGCGCCGCGGATCGTGAGCAAAGAGGCGGACTCGGCGTTGCTCGTGGATGCCTCGAAGGCCGCCGGGCTGTTCGGGCCGCCTTCGGTATCGGTGGACCAGATGCTTGTCTGGACGGCCGAATGGGTGAAGCAAGGGAATAAAACACTGAACAAACCTACACACTTCGAGGCCCGCGATGGCAAGTTCTGACACTGCGGACATCCGGCGGCGGCTCCTGAGCGGGCTGGCAATCCCCGCCCATCCCCTCGCCCTCACCGCCGCCCGCAAGCTCGACGAGAAGCGGCAGCGGGCGCTCACGCGCTATTACATCGCGGCGGGCGCGGGCGGCGTGGCCGTGGGCGTGCACACCACCCAGTTCGCCATCCGCGAGCCGAAGTTCGGGCTGTTCCGCCCGGTGCTGGAGCTGGCCTCCGAAACCGTGGCCGCGTCGGGCAGGCCGGTGCTCCGAATCGCCGGCGTCTGCGGCCCCACCTCTCAGGCTGTCGCCGAGGCGGAGTTTGCGGTGGAGTGCGGCTACGATGCGGGGCTCCTGAGCCTTGCCGCTCTCACCAGCGCAAGCGTTGACGAGCTGATCGAGCATGCCAAGGCGGTCGCCGGAGTGATTCCGGTGATGGGGTTCTACCTGCAGCCGGCTGTCGGCGGACGCGTGCTGAGCCTGGACTTCTGGCGGCGCTTCGTCGAGATCGAAAACGCCGTCGCAATCAAAGTGGCCCCGTTCAACCGTTACCAGACGCTGGACGTTGTACGCGCCCTCGCCGAGAGCGGCCGCACCGGGGAGATCGCGCTCTACACCGGTAACGACGACAGTATCGTGATGGATCTGCTCACGCAGTTCCAGTTCCGGGTGGCGGACAGATCGGCGCCGGTGCGGTTCGTGGGGGGACTGCTGGGGCACTGGGCCGTATGGACCCGGCGCGCCGTTGAGATGCTCGAGCGCATCCGCAAGCTGGAGGGGGCCATGCCTCCCGACTGGCTGACGCTTTCCGCGCAGATTACGGACGCGAACGCCGCGTTCTTCGACTCGGCGAACGCATTCGCGGGCTGCATTGCGGGCATCCACGAAGTGCTTGTGCGCCAGGGACTGATGGCCGGACGCTGGACGCTCGACCCGGACGAAGACCTCTCGCCCGGTCAGATGGCCGAGATTGACCGCGTCTATGCCGCCTACCCGTCACTGAACGACGACAGCTTCGTCGCCGCTCACAGGGACGAGTGGTTGAGCTAGCGCCCGTCACCCCGGCGGCGGAGGGAGCACCACCCGGATTCCGAGCTCCTTGAGTTGAGATTCGTCCACCGGCGAAGGCGAGCCCATCATCGGGTCTATGCCGCCGCCCATCTTCGGGAACGCGATCACCTCGCGGATGTTCTCGTCGTCCGTCAGATACATGATCAGGCGGTCTATCCCCGGCGCGATGCCGCCGTGCGGAGGCGCGCCCAGCGTGAAAGCCTCCAGCATGTGGCCGAACTGCTCCTCGATCTGCTCGTCGTTGTAGCCGAGCTTTCGGAAGATCGCGCGCTGGATGTCCGGCTTGTGGATACGGATGGACCCCGAGGCCCATTCCGACCCGTTGCAGGCGAGGTCGTAGCAGAACGAGCGCATCGCCGCGGGGTCGCTGTCTATCAGGTCAATATGCCCGGGGTGGGGCATGGCGAACGGGTTGTGCGCGAACGTCCAGCGGTTGTATTCCTCGTCCCACTCGAAGCAGGGGAAGTCGGTGATCCAGCAGAACGCGAGCAGGTTCGGGTCGGCCAGCTTCAGCCGCGCGCCGATCTCGCGCCGCAGGCGGTCGAGAGCCTTCGCCACCACGGCGGGCTTGTCGGCGATGAACGCAATCAGGTCGCCGGCCTCGGCTTCCGCCGCGGCCAGAAGCCCGGCGGTCTCTTCCTCCGTCAGGAACTTTGCGATGGGCGAGCGCACCGCGCCGCCTTCGTCCACCAGCAGATACGCCATCCCCTTCGCGCCGGCTTCCTTCGCCATGTTCGTGAGGTCGTCAATCTCCTTGCGCGAAAGCGACGCTCCGCCCGGATAGCGCAGCGCCTTAACCTGCCCGCCCGAGTCGAGCGCCCCGCGAAAGACGCCGAAGCCCGTATCTTTCAGAATGCCGCCCACGTCCGCAAGCTCCAGCGCGTAGCGCAGGTCGGGCTTGTCGGTGCCGAACCGCGCCATCGCCTCGTCGTAAGTCAGCCTGGCGAACGGCTTCAATAGCTTCTTGTCCGAGAGGGCCTCCACCACGTCAATCGTCAGCCCCTCCACGACCCGCAGGATGTCGTCCTGCTCCACGAAGCTCATCTCCAGGTCGAGCTGCGTGAACTCCGGCTGACGGTCGGCGCGCTGAGCCTCGTCGCGGAAGCATTTCGCGATCTGGAAGTACTTCTCCACGCCCGCCACCATCAGAAGCTGCTTGAACTGCTGCGGCGCCTGCGGCAGCGCGTAGAACAGCCCCGGCTGCAGGCGGTAGGGAACCAGATAGTCGCGCGCGCCCTCCGGGGTGCTCTTGGTCATAATCGGCGTCTCGACCTCGATGAACCCCTGCTCGTACATATAGTCGCGTATCCGCCGCACTGCGTCGTTGCGCAGCTTCAGCTTGCGGTACATCGCCGGGCGGCGGAGGTCCAGGTAACGGTACTTCAGCCGCAGCTCTTCGTTGACCGGCGAGTCCTGGTCCACCTGAAACGGAAGCGGCTTCGCGGCGTTCAGCGGCTCGACCCGCGTCAACTCCACCTCCACTTCGCCGGTGGACAGCTTCGGGTTTTCCGTTCCCGCCGGGCGCCTGCGCACGCGGCCTTCCATCGCCAGCACCCACTCCGAGTGCACGCCGGCCGCGGCCGCGTGAGCCTCCGGCGCGCTGTTCGGGTCGGCGACGGTCTGGATCAGCCCCGTGCGGTCGCGCAGGTCAATGAAGATCAACCCGCCGTGGTCGCGCACACTGTGGGCCCACCCGTTCAGCACCACCGTCTGCCCCACATGCTCCGCCGTCAGTTCGCCGCAGTATACCGTTCGCTTCAGCATCTATCTCCCGTTCATCCGCGCCGAATCTGGTCCGATTCGGCCGTCTCCAGATAATCCTTCACCATCCCCGCGCAGCCCTCGAGAGGAAGCCGCCATTGCTGCTGGGCGATCATGTCCCGCGCCGTCACCTGGCGCGACGCGATCTCGTCGTCTCCCAGAATAAGCGTCAGCCGCGCGCCCGACTTGCCCGCGCGCTTCATCTGCGCCTTCATGCTGCGGTTGCCGTAGTCCGTGTCCGCCGTCAGCCCGGTCTTGCGCAGTTCCTCCGCGAGCGCGAGTCCCTCAACCTGAGCGCCCTCTCCCGCGCGCACCACAAACACGTCCGCCCGGGGCGGTTCGCCCACGGTCGCGCCGCGCTGCTCGAGCGTCAGAAGCAGCCGCTCGATGCCCATGCCGAACCCGAAGGCCGGGGTCGCGGGGCCGCCCAGTTCCTCCACCAGCCCGTCGTAGCGCCCCCCGCCGCAGACCGTGTTCTGCGCTCCCAGCCCCTCCACCTGAAACTCGAAAACCGTCTTCGTGTAATAGTCGAACCCGCGCACGAGCCTGGGGTCAACCTCGAAATCCAGCCCGAGCGCCGTCAGCGCTTCGCGCACCTTCTCGAAGTGCGCGGCCGATTCGGAGTCCAGGTATTCGGCGATATCTGGCACATCATTTGTCAGCTCGCGGCATTTCGGCTCTTTGCAGTCCAGCATGCGCAGGGGGTTCTTCTCGTAGCGTGCCTGGCAGCTAGCGCAGAGCTCGCCGAGCACGCCCGCCACGCTCTCTTTCAGCGCCTGCACGTAAACCGCGCGGGAAGCCGGCACTCCGATGGAGTTGATCTTCAGCGTCCATGGCGCCGCGCCCACAGACCCGAGAAACCGCGCCGCGAGCGCAATCATTTCCGCGTCCACCGACGCGTCGTCCGCGCCGATCACCTCCACCCCGAACTGATGATGCTGGCGGTAGCGGCCCGCCTGCGGGCGCTCGTAGCGGAAGATGCTGGTGATGTAGAAGAGCTTCGTCGGAAGCCCTTCCGCGCCCAGATTGTTCTCGATCCACGCGCGCACAATCGGGGCGGTGCCTTCCGGGCGCAGCGTCAGGTCGCGGCCGGAGCGGTCCTGGAACGAGTACATCTCTTTCGAGACGATGTCGGTGACCTCTCCGATGGAGCGCGTGAACAGCTCGGTTTCTTCGAAGCCGGGGGTGCGGATCTCCGAGAGCCCCGCGAGGCGGCAGATGCCGCGGAATTTCTCTTCCAGCGCCTGCCATCGCCAGACGTCCGCAGGCAGAATATCGTTGGTGCCCCTCGGGGCGCGGTACTGCAAAAGTGTCTCCTTACTTGCTCGTTCGGGAGGTTGCATTGTAGCTTCGCGCGAGAGGGGGTGTCAAACCGCGCGATGGCACGATGGGCAGTGAGATTCCTCACGATGGGCAGTGAGATTCCTCACTGCCCTGGCCTTCTCCGGGGACATTCGTCCCGCCACGTCACACGGGGGACAGATGTCCCGGGAGAACGCTCCATTCGTGAGGCATCTCACGCACGATCAGCCGCACGATGGGCGGTGTCCGGGATTAGAGGTGTGCTAGAATAAGGCATGACCGTAAGAGAGGTCCTGAGG
>JAGVUD010000541.1 GCA_019136435.1 Armatimonadota bacterium
TTCGGGACGGTGAGCCGCTGGACTACGTGTTCTCGTCGCCCGAGGAGGTCACGCTCGCCGAGGCGTCTGGCGAGCTGCATCTGCAGCAGCCCGTCTATGCCATGCTCCCCGACTATGAGAAGGGGGGGAAGGTCAAGACCGTCACCTCCGCCGGGCGCGTTCTGCTCAACTACATTCTGCCGGAGAGCATGCGCTGGACCAATGCCGCTTTGGACAAGAAGAGTCTGGCGAAGCTGGTCAGCACCTGCTACGCCAACCACGGCCGCGAGCGCACCATTCAACTGCTCGATGAGCTGAAGACCCTCGGATTCTCGTATGCGAGCCGCGCGGGAATCACAATGTCCATGACTGACATGGACAGCCCGGAGAAGCGGGGTCAGATCATCCGCGAGACCGAAGAGGCTGTGGCCGTGCAGCAGAAGTTCTACGATACCGGCCGCATCACCCAGAGCGAGCGCAAGGGCAAAGTGCAGGAGCTGTGGATGCGGGCGTCTGAGCAGGTCGCTGATGCCATTATGGAGGACCTGGACAAGCGCAATCCGATTTACGCGATCACGAACTCCGGGGCGCGCGGCAGCACGAAGCAGATTACGCAGCTCGCCGGAATGCGCGGACTCATGAGCGATCCGTTCGGGAACCTCATCGAGGACCTTCCCATCAAGTCCAACTTCCACGAGGGGCTGTCGGTGCTGGAGTACTTCATCTCCACCCACGGTGCGCGCAAGGGCCTTGCCGACACCGCGCTCCGGACGGCGGACGCCGGATATCTGACCCGGCGGCTCGTGGACGTGGCGCAGGACGTCATCATCCGCGGGGTTGACTGCGGCACCACTCAGGGGATCAAGGTCGCCGCCATCGAGGAAGGCGATGAGGTCATCGAGACGCTGGGCGAGCGCATTCGCGGCAGAACCACGCTGGAAGACATCGTGCTGCCGGGCAAGCGCAAGGTGCTGCTCCCGGCGGGCGAGATCATCAGCGACGATGTTGCCGCGGCGGTGGATGCGGCCGGCGTGAAGTCTCTGTGGATCAGGTCCCCGCTTATGTGCGAACAGCGGCAGGGGGTGTGCTCCCGCTGCTACGGGCGGGATCTGGCTACCGGAGAGGAAGTCGAGATCGGAACGGCGGTGGGCATCGTCGCCGCGCAGTCCATCGGCGAACCGGGAACGCAGCTCACCATGCGCACCTTCCACACGGGAGGTGTTGCCGGGAAGTATCTGACCGGCGTCGCTGAGGTCAAGAAGAAGAAGCAGGAGTCCCTGCGCGAACTGCACGAGGACATGCGCCAGGGAATCATCTCTCTGGACCGGGGCGAGGAAGGGCAGGAGGCCCCCGATCGCGAGAAGACGCGCGCCATCCAGCAGGTTCTGAAGGTGCTGGAAGACCAGGTGCGCGGGCTTCTGAGAGTTGTGGAACTGTTCGAGGCCCGTAAGCCCAAGGGACAGGCGATCATCACCGAGGTGGCCGGTGTCATCAAGGACATCGAGACGACCGGCCTCAAGCGGGTCGTCATTCACTCGCCGCACCCCACCAGCGACGCAATCGGTTCGGGCGAGGTGCTGGCCGAGGCGGTAGTTGACCCTGAAACGGGCGAAGTGACACTGGCCGCCGAAGCCGACATCAACGACAAGATGCGAGTCAAGCTGCGGGACAAGGGCATTGAGCAGATCGTGCTTCGCAAGACCCATCTCGTTCCCTACCGCGGCAATCTCGAAGTCGAAGTCGGTGACGAGGTGCAGGCGGGCGACCGCCTCACGGAAGGCCCTCTGGATCCTCAGAAGGTGCTGCAGCTTCAGGGGGTCCGCGGCGTAATGGACTATCTGGTTCGTGAGATCCAGGCGGTTTACAAGTCGCAGGGCGTTGAGATCAACGACAAGCATGTCGAAGTGATCGTCCGCCAGATGCTGCGCAAGCGCAAGATTCTGGAGGCCGGCGATACGGCGACGCTGCCCGGGCAGGTTGTTGACAAGTTCGCCTTCGAGGACGAGAACCGCCGCGTGATGGCGACGGACCCTCCGGGGCAGCCGGCAACGGGCGAGTGGGTGCTGCTTGGCATCACCGAAGCATCTCTGGCGACCGACAGCTTCCTCTCCGCCGCGTCCTTCCAGAAGACAACGCGCGTTCTGACCGATGCGGCTGTCCGGGGCAAGGTAGACAACCTGGTTGGCCTGAAGGAGAACGTAATCATCGGCCGCCTGATCCCGGCGGGCACGGGGCTGCCAATATATCGCGACCTCGAAGTGACGGACGAAGAGGGCAGGATTCTGACGCCGATTCTGACCAGACCTGTCCAGCCAAGGCGGCTGGAGGACGTCTCTGACCTTCTGACGATTACGCGGCCGGACGAGTCCGAAGCCGAACTCGCGGACGACAGCGAACTGGACGCGGCAAGCATTCTGGCCGGCACCGTGCGCGCGCTTGCGGGCGAAGCCGGGCTCGAGATTGCGGCCGAGGGTTTGGAAGACGACGAAGACGCCGAAATTGAGGCGGATTTCGATCCTGCCTCAGACGAAGCCGAAATCTGATTATGCAGGCGCCTCCCGGGGTGCAGGATTGCATCCCCGGGGGCGTCTGGGACCGGCAGGCTCCAAAGAGGGCGCCGGCGTATGCCGCCCGGGGGAGCATGTAAGGTCAAAAAGCCTGATGAAGCCCTTGACAGTGTGCGGGCATCCCGGTATACTGCATAGGTTCGACTTTTCAGGCGCCGCTGAGTCCGGGTTTTCCGGATTCCGGCACAACAAAGGGGGCAATAGGGCAACCGCATTTTAGTCGGAATTAACCTGACGACACTGAATGTTTTGCGTATGTCCGCCCCTCTTGCGCCTGTTTGAGGGGTTTTTTTTCGCGTCCCGAACGGATGGGGACATGCGGATTCTGGACCCCCGCGCCGATGAGGCCGGGCGGGCCAGACGCTATATGACGAAGCGGTATCAATAGTCTATGCCAACAATCAGTCAACTTGTACGAAAAGGGCGCAGCCCGGTCCGGAAGAAGACCTCCGCGCCCGCGTTGAAGGGCCAGCCGCAGAAGCGCGGCGTGTGCCTCGTTGTGCGCACTGTTCCGCCGAAGAAGCCGAACTCGGCCCTGCGCAAGATCGCCAGGGTGCGCCTTACCAACGGCATGGAGGTTACGGCGTATATCCCGGGCATCGGTCACAACCTGCAGGAGCACTCGGTGGTGCTCATTCGCGGCGGCCGCGTCAGGGATCTGCCGGGGGTTCGCTACCACATCGTTCGCGGAACCCTCGACACCGCGGGTACCCGCGACCGCAAGAGCAGCCGCTCCAAGTACGGGACAAAGAAACCCAAGTAGTCTCAAGGGAACACTATGCCAAGAAAAGGACCAGCGAAAAGAGTTCCGATCCCGCCTGACCCCGTTTACGGAAGCGTTCTTCTGCAGCGCTTCATCAACCGCATTATGCTGTGGGGGAAAAAGGGCACGGCCGAGCGCATCGTTTACGGAGCGCTGAAGCAGATCGAGGAACAGACCGGAAAGCCGGGGATCGAGGTCTTCGAGACGGCGATCCGGAACGTGATGCCCGTGCTCGAAGTCAAGCCGCGGCGCGTGGGCGGCGCGACGTATCAGGTGCCTGTCGAGGTGCGCACGGAGCGGCGGACGTCGCTTGCGATCCGCTGGCTGGTCACCTTTTCGCAGAGACGTTCTGGCAAGACGATGATCGAGCGTCTCTCCGGCGAGCTGATGGATGCTGCCAACGGACAGGGCGCGTCCATTAAGAAGCGCGAAGACGGCCACCGTATGGCCGACGCCAACAAGGCTTTCGCGCACTATCGGTATTAGCGAGGCAAGTTTCTTTAGCAGGGCGACCTCAACGGAGGCCGCCCTCAAAATGCCTGTCCTGATGGATGGGCAGCAAGCGAAAGCGCAGGGCACTCCGGGCTCAAGAACCGATGGGGATGCCCGCGGAATCTTTTCGTGTACGCGGCGCGCTGGCGCCGCGCCCTGAACTTATGAAGCAGTTTCCACTGGAAAAAGTCAGGAATATCGGGATCGCCGCTCATATAGACGCTGGTAAGACTACCACGACTGAGCGGATGCTCTTCTACGCCGGCCGCATCCACAGGATGGGCGAAGTCCACGAGGGCGACGCCACCATGGACTGGATGGAGCAGGAGCAGGAGCGGGGCATCACCATCACCTCCGCTGCCACCGCCGCCGAGTGGATGGGGCACCTGGTCAACATCATTGATACTCCCGGCCACGTGGACTTTACCGTCGAGGTCGAGCGCAGCCTGCGGGTGCTGGACGGAGCTGTCGCAGTTTTCAGCGCGGTGGAGGGCGTTCAGCCGCAGTCCGAAACCGTTTGGCGGCAGGCCGATCGCTACAAGGTTCCGCGCATCTGCTTTGTCAACAAGATGGACAGGGTGGGG
>JAGVUD010000530.1 GCA_019136435.1 Armatimonadota bacterium
GACTCCTCGATGGTCTCCGTCGCGGTGTCTAGCGCAATCTCAGGACTCAGAGGCGGCTCGTAGGGGTCGGAAACGCCCGTGAAGTTCTTGATCTCCCCTGCAATGGCCTTCTTGTACAGCCCCTTGGTGTCGCGCTCGACGAGCGCTTCGAGCGGGCAGGAGACGAACGCTTCAACGAAGGGAGCATCCGCTCCATTGCGTATCTCGTCTCTGATCTCACGGTAGGGAGATATGGCCGCGGTAATGGCGATCACGCCGTTGCGGGCGAGGAGATTGGCGACGAAGCCGATGCGCCGGATGTTGATGTCGCGGTCTTCCTTGCTGAAGCCCAACCCCTTCGACAAATTCGTGCGCACGACGTCGCCATCGAGGAGTTCAACGCGGTATCCCCGCGAGCGGAACTCATCCACAAGCATCTCGCCAAGCGTGGACTTTCCCGCGCCTGAGAGTCCCGTAAACCAGAGAATGAAGCCTTTGTGCATCGAGGTGATTGATCCTTGTTCCAGTATTCTGGCGGCGGTCCGCCGCCGCCCGAATGGCAATTCTGCCCTGACACTGCCCAACCCTCCTCGCCAGTTGCTTCTACGGCACGAGCGCCACCTTGACGGTAGCCCCCGGTTTCGAGACGAGCATCTCGAATATCTGCTGGCCCTTTTCCAGAGGCTCCAGCATCACCAGACGCCGGAACGTTGCCGGCTCATCACCGATCATCATCAGAGACTGCTCGAAATCGTCCGTGGTGTATCCGTACGAGCCCCGAATCGTCAACTCTTTCGTGGTAACATCGCGCGCCTCGCCCGCCATCTCACCGTCGTACTGCCCGATCCAGATGACCAGACCACCCGGCGCCGCCACTTCGATACCGAGCGCCCTGGTCTCCGCGCGCCCGATACAATCAATGATCAGCGGCGCCTTACCAATGGTCTCCTCGATCGTTGACGCCGTCTCGGGCCGGGACGCCAGCACCCCGGCGGCCGCCCCCATTTCGCGCGCCACCCCCAGTCGCGCTGCATTCGTGTCCGTGGCGACGATGGTTCGCACTCCGGCTCTCTTCAGGACAGCTATTGCAAGCAGCCCGATGGTTCCAGTTCCGAGTACCAGAGCGCTCTCGGAGATCGGGGAAGGGAGGAGGCGTGAAAGGTGGATTCCGTTGGCCAGTGGCTCCGCGAACACGGCTTCCGCCGCCGACACTTTGTCCGGAAGAGGATACAGCGCATCCCGCGGCGCGGTCACGTATTCTGCGAAGGCCCCGGGCACGTCCATCCCGATGAGAACGCGGCCCGGGCACATGTTCGTCCGCCCGGATGCGCAGTAGCCGCACGCTCCGCAGCCCCGAAGCGGCAGCACGGACACCCGCTGACCGGCCTTCAGGCTCCCATCGTCCGTATCCTGCACGAGCGTTCCTGAAAACTCGTGCCCCATTACAAGCGGAGGAATGCGCTTGCGGCTCCTGCCCAGAAACCCGTCAACATCCGAGCCGCAGATACCTGCGGACGCTACCTTCAGCAGCACCTCTCCGGGGCCGGGATCGGGCACGGGCCTCTCCTGAATCTCGACACGATGATTGGCGACGTAAACGAGGGACTTCACTGGTTGCGGTCTCCCGGGCTTGGCACGGCTGGCGCGAGGGGCGCGATTCCGGCTGATGCTGATAAACTGATCTGCAATGACAACGACACGCTACTCCGACACGCAGGATACACCATTCCCGTCCGCGCCGCGACCGTTTCCCACCCGTCCGTTCGGCCGCGACGCGATTGAACTGCCCGTTCTCGGGTTGGGGGGCCAGAGCCTGATTCAGCGATGCCCGGATGACGACGCGCCCGTGGAACTGATCGGCCGGGCGCTCGACCTGGGAATCCGATACATTGACACCGCGCCGCTCTACGGGCCAAGCGAGCGCCGGGTCGGCATTGCCATCAAGGGGCGGCGATCTGAAGTCTTTATCGCGACCAAGACCGGATACCGGCGCGGCAGCAGTGCCAGACGCAGCCTCGAGCGCTCACTCAAGCTCCTGGGAACGGACTATGTTGATCTCTTCCAGCTTCACTGCTTCTTCCACCAAAGCGAGATCGGGACGGTCTTCGGCAGAGGCGGCGTGATGAGAATGCTCGAGAAGGCGCGGGAGGAGGGACTCGTGCGCCGGATAGGGATCACCGGACACTACAGCCCATCGGTGCTGGCCGAGATTCTTCGCAGGTATCCTTTCGACTCGGTGCTCATACCCGTGAACCCGGCCGACGGGGTGGGGGACAGCTTCCTCGACACCACCCTTCCGGCCGCGCGGGAGACCGGAGCGAGCGTCGTTGCGATGAAGGTGATGGGCGCGGGCTATCTGACGCACAAACGGCAGAACCCCACGCATCTGCTTCACTGGGCGCTGTCGCAGCCCGTCTCCTTGGCGATCGTCTCCTGCCGGAGCATCCGGGACCTGGAGGCGAATGTGGAAGCGGCGGTGCACTTCCAGCCGATGGATGCCGCACGGATGCGCGAGATGGAGACCGGAGAGCCTGAGTTGATGCAACACTGCGCCCGCATCTACAAACGCTACGGAGGCGTGCGCGGGACGCGAATCGCTGTTCGCAACTGGCTGGCGGCGCAGGCTGCCCGGCTGCTGCCCGGGTGGTGGCACTGCTGACGGAGGTCAGCCGCCGTCCCGCAGAGCCATGTCCACAATCTCGATGGGGTGAAGCGCCTGTATCTTGCTGCCAGCAGAGAGAAGGCCTGAGCGTATCCACATCTGGCAGCCGGGGTTGCCCGTCGCGACCACATCCGCGCCCGTTGACTCGATGTTCCTGACCTTTCGCATCTGAAGCCGCGTGGCCATATCGGGCTCGGTAAAGCTGTAGACGCCGGCGCTTCCGCAGCAGTGGTCCGATTCCGGAAGAGGCACCAGCGTGAGCCCGGGAATCATGCCCAGCATCTCGCGCGGCTCGTCACGAATGCCCTGGCCATGCGCGAGATGGCACGCGTCGTGGTAGGTGACGGTCAGGTCGAGCGAGCGCATGGGGTGGTCCCTGAGAAGATCGGGAATGATCTGCGAGATGTCCTTCACTTTCGCAGCGAACTTCTCTGCCAGTTCCTTCTCCGGTGAACCGTCGGGAAAAAGGTTGGCGTAATCTTTGATCGTGGAGCCGCATCCAGCCGAGTTGATGGCAACAACGTCACATCCGGCTTCTTCGAACGCCTCGATGTTGCGCAGCGCCATGCGCGCCGCCGCCTCTGTGTGACCGTTGTGCACGTGCAGAGCACCGCAGCAGCCCTGAGCACGCGGGACAACTACCTCACACGCGAGCGCCGACAGAACCCGCACCGTCGCCCTGTTGACTTCGCTGAAGAGAACGGGCATCACACAGCCCTCGACAACACCCACCCGCATCTTCTTCTGGTCCCGGGCGGGGGTGCGTTCCGGAATGCGCACGGGGCGGAAGCGGGGGTAACTGCCCAGATACAGGTCGCCGCCCTTGCCTGAAGCGCCAACGATAGCGCTGACAATGCCCCCGGGCGCCTTCGGCTTCTTGCCCAGAAGGCGGTAGGGCAGGGTAGCGAAGAAAAGGGCAGGGGCCAACAGGCCGGAGTGCGTGAACATCTCGAGAAGCATCCGCCTGCCCAGGCGCACCAGGTACGGGCGCTGGCCTGTCTTCTCGATATGCGTCCTCGCCCGCTCGAGCAGATACCCGTACTCCACGCTGGAAGGGCACGCCGTCTCGCACGCCCGGCATCCCAGACATACATCGAGATGGCGCCGGACGGACTCGTCAATCTCGACCTTGCCTTCGGCGACGGCGCGCATAAAGTAGATTCGGCCACGGGGCGAGTCCTCTTCGCGCCCGAGTTCCACGTACGTGGGACACGACTCGAGGCAGAGACCGCAATGGATGCACTCGACGATCTGATCGGTCAGCCTGGCGAGAGCAATAGAATCGGACTCTTCGCACGGCTTCCCTGGCTTTGTGTTCGGTGTGTTCATATCCCTCCGGCATATCTTCCCGAAGCAAAGACGCCGTTCGGGTCGAGCGTTGACTTGATCCCCCGCATCACATCAATCCCGGGGATGGAATCTCCCCACACCTCCTCATGCGAAGCTTCGGACGGCGGGAACCAGTTCAGGGTAACGCCCCGGCAGGTAGAGATCGCATCGCGCACGGCGCGCATCACATTTCGGCACAACTCCGCCTCGCACTCCTCACACAGCGCGCGGATGATGCCGTTCCCGGCGCTCGCAATGACAAACGGTCTCACCCCCTTCTCGCCGAACAGCGCTTCGAGCCGTTCACAGATGACAGGGACATCCGACGACAGGCTTCGGATGACAAACAGGTTATCTTTCGTTCCGCGCGCGTCGAGGTTGCAGAGGCGCTCATGCTCGGCGCCATTCCACT
>JAGVUD010000307.1 GCA_019136435.1 Armatimonadota bacterium
TCCGGGGTGTGGGCTCTGAAGCTGCCGGAGCAGCGTCGGGACGTCCGCTGCCGAGGCGCGCTTCTTGACTTCCACGCTCCCGATCCCGAACTCTCTCAGCGCGGCGCGAACGGCCTTCAGCGAGAACGGCAGGCTGCGGAGAATCTCGTACGGCCGCACAAGCGGCGCGGGACCGGGGTCGTCAGCGGTCAGATACGCCACGCGCTCGTCGAGCACCGCCGCGCCCGTCATTGCGCACAGTTCGGCGATGAGCCCCGCGCGGACGATTGCCGGGTCCGGCTCCAGCAGATAACGCAGGGGCGGGGAGACTTCGGGCCGGGGCACGCCGGGCGACGGCGACAGGGACGGGCCGCCGATGAGACTGGCCGTGCGGGCGGCATCCGGCCCGGCCGCGCCGAACCATACGACCGCCTCTCTGCATTCGCCTTTGAATGAGACGAACTCCACTCGCCCTCCGAGCTGAGCCAGTTCTTCGTCCGGCGTTGCGGGCGACAGTTTCACCGCCATGGCCTTCGCGCGGCGCGATATTTCGAGCACGAGTTCCGCCGAAGGGGACATGCCCGCGAGGTGGCGGCTGCGCCGTCCCGTGACCCGGCGAGAGGGGTCGAGGAAATACGCGTCCGCGGGCGGATAGTCTTCTGCCGCGGACGCGCGATAGCTCACGTTGCATGCCCTCTCCGGAAGCAGGCTTTCGATGTTCGCCCGGGCTATGCGCACGCGGGCGGCGGAGAGGTCGCGGGCGGTGAGGCGGATGCCGGGCAGGGCCGCCAGCGCCAGCGCGTCGCCGCCGATGCCGCAGGTGAGGTCCGCGATTGTCTCGACGCACCCGATGAACCGCGCGGCGCGCTCGCGCGCGATGTCTTCGTGGGTGGCCTGTTCCAGCGCCTCGCGGTCGAAGAACATCTCAAGCGGCCGCGAGAACTTCGCGGCGGCGCGGCGGCGCAGGTCGGCGAGCTCAAGCACGGCGGGCACTGCCTCCCGGGGAAACGACTTTCGCAGCAGGGTGACGCGCCGCACGGGGTCGGCGGGGAGATCCTCCCAGCGCGGAATGCGCTCGCGCAGGGGTGATTCAATAAGATCGGCGATCTGTTCTGGCTCGACAGCCATGGCGCGCTCCCGCCTTATGGCGCCTCAGGCGCGGGCGTCAGCGGCCTGTTCCTCGTTGCGCGCGCAGCGCGGGGTAGGCGATCAGCGCCGACATGACGATAAGGAAGACGCCGAAGGTGGCTGTCAGGTGCGCGCCGGGCATGCTGATCGCAACGGCGGAGCCGGCGAGACTTCCCGGGAGTCCGCCCGCGGCCAGGCCAATCGCGGCCCGGCGGTCCATATTCCCCGCCGCGTTGTGTGTGAGCGCCCCGCTGATGGCGGTGGCGATGATCGCGACGAGCGATGTGCCCTGGCAGATCTGCTGCGCAAAACCGGGGCCAAGCGCCAGAGCCGGGACCATGACGATCCCTCCCCCGACGCCGAGCAGCCCGCCCAGACATCCGCTGAGAAGCCCCACCGCAAGCCCCCAGACAATTCCCGCGTGCGCCGCAACACCCGCAGGCGCCGCCACATCCGCGCCCGCCATGCCTTCGTGAACCATGGTTGCGCCGGTGATGAGCACGAAGACCGAGAAGAGCAGGGTGAGCTGCCGGGCCGGAACCCGGCTCGCAAGCCTCGCCCCGATGAAGGCGCCGGCGAGAGTGCCGGGAATGAGCGTGGCCGCGATGGGCCAGTTCACTGCACCGTTCAGGGCATAGGCGGCCGCGGCCGCGGTGGCAATCACAATCATGATCGCGAGCGAGGTGCCGTGCGCGGTGTGCTGGTCTATCTTCAGCAGCAGCACCATGGCGGGAATCATCACGACCCCTCCGCCAACGCCCATGAGGCCCGCCAGAAACCCCGTTCCCAGGCCGATCAGAAGCAGCTTGGTCCAGGAGCCCGTGCCGCTCAACTCGCGTACTCTTCCAGAATCTGGCCCACCCTGCGGACGCGCTCGATGTCGCAGACTGGCGAGGGCTCGTCGGAGATACCGAGTATCAGATTCGGCGAGAAGGTCTCGATGACGTCGCGCGTCAAGCGCTCGAACGCGTCGTAGTCCGAATCGGGCAGGAAGCTCGTCATCGGAATCCCGTCCAGCAGGATCAGGTCGTCGCCCAGGGCTTGCTTCATCTCTTCCAGCGTCAGGTCGCCCTGCGGAAGCGGCGTGAGCGCCTCGAAACCGTCCAGGCGGCAGTCGTGGGTGTACTTGAGAAGCAGCTTCACGTTGCCGTCGAAGTGAGTCTGCGTGAACTTCCCGGCGGCGCGGAAGCGGTCGCCCCGGTCCTGATACACCGGCAGCACGAACTCCTCGAACAGCGGCGGTGAGAGCAGATACTGGTCCACATTGTCGCCGAAGTTGATGATGTTCATCGGCGACCCCAGCACGGCTTCGAGCACCGGCTCGTCGGTCTCGTTGATCAGGCGCACCAGCCGCTCCAGCAGGGGCCGGTCGTCAGCGAGCATGTAGGCCGTTTCCTGCCATCCGACGATTTCGATGAGTATCCGCTGCATATTGACGCGGGGCAGGAAGAGCATCGGCTCGGCGCGGTCGCCGATCAACTCGTCGCGCTGTCTGAACAGGTCGTGATCGAACCAGACCTTTCGGGTGCGCAGGATGTACTCGAGCACGTCCACATCCTTTGCGGTCTTAACAGGATACTCGGCGGTGTGGGTGGCGAGATCGCTGGTTGTGTGGCGCTCGGTCATCGTGCCGGCGGGCGTGCGGGTAATCCAGGTGTAGCCGCCCGGCTCGGGGATCATTTCGTTCGTGACGTCGTCCGCGTTCTGGATGCGAATGCACTCGTTGAAGTAGTGATACGGCCTGATGGAGCACCCCAGGTCGTCATAGACGTCCAGAAGCTCCATGTCCCTGTAGCGCTCCGGAAGCGTCCCGCGCGCCTTGTTGTAGCCGTACCAGTGCTCGATGCGGGGCTGGTAGACGATGTTATCTACGGGCTTGTGCTGGAATATTCGGAGCGTGCGTTCGCGGAAGGTCATAGACAAACGTGCTTCCCAGAGGCCAGTGGGCCACCGTCATAGTAACGGCCGCCGCCCAAAAAGTCAAAAACAGCACCGGCCGGCCGCTCTTTCTTGATTCCGGTCAAGGCCGCGGCCCCGCCAGCGGGGTATGATTGTGTCACAGACTCACGAACGCCGGTAAGGAGACACGAAACCGTGGAGAGATTAGCACTCGATCTGAACGCGAAGGCGGAGTTCGCCGACGAAGGCATCGTCAGCAAGACGCTCGTCGAAGAGCCGTTCTCGAAGGTCATTCTGTTCGGGTTCGCAAAGGGCCAGTCGCTCTCGGAGCACACGGCCAGCATGCCCGCCATCATCCATATTCTGAGCGGGCCCGCAAAGGTCCTGCTCGGTGACACGTGGCACGACGCCGGGCCGGGAAGCTGGTTCTTCATGCCGCCCGGGCTCAACCATGCCATTCAGGCCGAGGATGACGTCGTTATGCTTCTGACGATGTTCCGCTCGTGGGAGGCGGCCCCGGCGGAGTAAAGCCTAAGCCAGCAGCCGCGCGCGTATGACCGCCAGCAGATCGTCAATCGCCAGGCGCTCCTGTTGCATGGTGTCGCGGTCGCGCAGCGTGACCGTGCGGTCCGTCAGCGTCTGGAAGTCCACCGTGACGCACCAGGGCGTGCCGACCTCGTCCTGGCGGCGATAGAGCTTGCCGATGCCGGCGGTGTCATCGTACACCGCCCGCATCTCGCCGGAGGACTGCAGCAGGTTCTTGATCTCTTTGGCGGTCGCGACGATCTCCGGGGCGTTCTTCTTGAGCGGCAGCACGGCGACCTTGATGGGCGCGAGGCGCGGCGGCAGGCGCAACACGACGCGCGTCTCGCCGTTCTCCAGCGCCTCCTCGTCATAGGCGGCGCAGATGGCCGCCAGAAAGCCGCGGTCCACGCCAGCCGAGGGCTCGATGACGAACGGGATGATGTGCTTGTTCGTCACATGGTCGAAATAGGTGAGCTTCTCGTTGGACTGGCTGTTCTCGATGACCCTTGCCGTCAGCCCCAGGCTGCCCTGATCGCGTGAGTGCGACCCCAGGTCAAAGTCGGTGCGGTTGGCGATGCCTTCCAGCTCGTCGTACCCGAGCGTCGGGAAGTTGTAGAGCACGTCCACCGTGCGCTTTGAATAGTGCGACAGCTTCTCTTTCGGGTGCTCGTAGAGCTTCAGATTCTCCGGCTTCAGGCCGATCTCGTCGGTCCACCATTTCAGGTGGTCCTGAATCCAGCGGTCGTGCTCTTCTTCGTCGTCGCCCGGGCGGACGAAGTACTCGATCTCCATCTGCTCGAACTCGCGCACGCGAAACAGGAAGTTGCGGGGCGTAATCTCGTTGCGGAAC
>JAGVUD010000425.1 GCA_019136435.1 Armatimonadota bacterium
AAGGAGACAGGCGATGAACAACAGGCAACAGGTTTATCTGCGCTGGCAGGGCCGGCGCGGCGGCGAGGCGTGGCAGACGGCGGGCAGCGGCCCGTGGGACGTGATCGCGGCGGATGACGGCGCGGTGCTGCTGGACCACGCGGACTGGGCGGAGCTGGAGCGCGAGCGCGACCGCATCGAAAGGGGCCTGGGCGTGACCGGCGCGGTCCTGCAGGCGAGCCGGCCGGGGGACGGCAGGCTCGATGCGTGGGAGACCGTGGCGTACGCCAGGCGCGGCGTCGGGACGGGGCTGGAGATCGGGCACACGACGTACCCCATCGAGGCGATCAGGAAGGGCGCGTCCTACTACCAGTTCACCGTGGTGGTGCCCTGCGGCGCGAGGGCGGCGGCGGCGCTGTCGCGGCAGTACGGCGTGTATGAGGCCGTCGGCCGGGGGTGGTGCGAGCGCATCGGCTACGAGGCGGTGGACTTCAGGCTTCCGGCGTGACGGCAAGCGACCAAGAAAGGAGGCGCAGGGATGAGCGCGTGGAAACCGATAAAGGACAGGGGCGCGAACGGGATCCAGCGGATATGGAGCCGGTACGGCTCGCCGACGGCCGTCGCGGACATCCGCTGCGTTCCGTCCGCGGACGGGTTCGAGTATTACGTGTGCTGCGGCGCGAGCGCCGGCGGCGACTCCGGCACGGTGATCGCGCGAGCGCGGACCGACGACATGGAGTCCGCGAAGGCGCTCGCGTCGGCGCTCGCGTCGGCGCTCGCGAAGTTCGCGCGGTCGAAGCACGCGCGGCTGGCGCGGCGCAAGGCCGTCCGGGCGGCGCGGGCGAACATGGCGCTGCCCGGCGATGATCTGGCGGCGCGGAGCTAGGAGGAGACAAGAAATGCGGAACACGATCAAACAGATGGCGGGCGACCTGCGGGCGATCCGGCGGGCGCTGGAGGCGGAGGTGGCCATGCGGGCGGTCCGGCGGGGGCTGGAGGAGACGGATGAGCGCGCGGAGTTCGCGCAGATCCTCGCCGGGCTCAAGAGGCGCGGGGTGATCACGCAGGACGACATCGAGCGTCTGGAGCGGGACGGGGCCAAGGAGGTGCGGCATGGGTGAGGCGAGGCGCGGGGGGACGTTCGAGGAGCGCCGGGCGGCGGCGCGGATCAGAGGCGGATATGACAGAACGCCCAATGTTGAGCGTCCAGCTTTCAGTCCAATGGAGGAAAGGATGGCCTGTTTTCTGGAGTGGGCGCTGGTGATCGGGATCGCTGTGCTGACGGCGGTGGCGGCATTGGCCGTCTGGCGGCAGGCGGCGCGGGCGTGGCGGGAACGGGGGCGGCGCCCGCCGGAGGCCGCGCTTTATGAAATGAACTGGCGGCGGGGCGTCTACGGCGACGAGCTCTGCGGCTTCACCCGGGAGGGCGGGTTATGACGGACCTTCCCGGCCAGCTCACGCTTTTCCCGCACCTTGAGCGGCCGTCCGGCGCGGCGGCCACCGACCCCCGGGCGGACGCCGTGCGGGCGCTGAACGAAGGTCTGCCGGACAAGAGCACGGTTTCCGTGCCGGAGGCCGCCAAGATCATGAACTGCTGCCGGCGCACGGTGGAGAACTGGATCGCGGACGGCACGCTGCTGGCGACCTACGCCAACCGCAGTGACGAGGCCCGGCGCAAGCACGCCCGCATCATCGTGCGGGCAGGCCGCGAGTACGACCCGCGGCGCACACGATTTCTGACGCTCGCGGAGCTGCGCATACGGCGCAGCAACGTGGGCGGCAACTGACACAAACAAAAAACGGCGGCTTGCATGCCGCTTGCAACAAGGAGACAAAGACATGGCCAGAGTAAAGGCAGAGGGCTTCGCGACACGCGAGGAGTTCGAGGCGGCGGTAGACCGCGTGGCGCGGTGCGAGGTGGAACGCCGCAAGCTGGAAGCCGCGCGCGACGTGGAGATCCAGAAGATACAGGAGCGGCGCAACCCGGATATCGATGCGCTCAAGGGGGAAATCGACAGGCTGTTGTCGAAGGCGGACGCGTATGCCAAGGAGCACCGCGCGGAATTGATAGCGGAAGGGCGGCAGAGCGCCGAAACGCCGCTGGCCAACTACGGTTTCCGCTGGGGCAACAAGACGCTGGCGCTGCTCAGCAACCGCTGGAAGTGGACTGCGGTGATCGAGAGCCTGCGCAAGGGCGGGCTGGACGGCTTCATCCGCGTGAAGGAGGAGGTCGCCAAGGACGCGGCCAAGGACGAGCTGAGCGAGGCCGTGCTGGCGCATCACGGCATGAGGATCAGGCAGTCTGAGACGTTCTGGGTTGAGCCCAAGACGGATATGATCGGATAACCATAACACCAAAGAGAGGAAATGCGTAAATGAAGAGGAAAAGCACAAAGGTGCCAGACGAGGACGCAGTGGTAGTGGCGGCGGATGCGCGGCCGGTGGATGTGACCGCGATGAAGACGATCATCGGCGAAGACCTGAACCGGGCGGAGGTGGGCGTGTTCTGCATGCTGCGCGCGGGCGTGGGGCTGCTGGTCTACAAGGAGCTGAGCGAGCACGGGGAGTGGGAGGACCGGCTGCGGGAGCTGGGCAACGGAAAATCCCCGCGCACCCTCCAGATATACATGAAGCAGGCGCGGACGCTGTGCGAGCAGTACGGGATCACCCCCGCGCAGGCGTGGGACGAGGCGCGGCACATCGACGCCTCGCAGGTGACGGAGCTGCTCCTGGCCGCGCCAGGCGAGCCGCGCCAGATCGGCGCCGGGGAACAGCCCGCCGAAGATCCGCCCGCCAAGAAAGGGCGCAAGGCCAAGAAGAGCAAACCGGCTCCCGGCCCGGACGCGCCGGAGCCGACATTCGCCCAGATGCTGATGGACTTCATGGAGCAGCGGAAACGCGCCAAGGCCAAGGACGTCAAGCCCAAAAAACCGCTGACCAAGAAAGAAAAGATAGAGACGGCCATCGCCGAGGCCTTCCGCGTGGTGAACCTCACGGCGGACTGGGTCGCGGACGGCACATGGGCGCTGCTCCCTGACGAGGAGTTGGAAAGCACGATGGCGGGTCTGCGGGCGGCCGCGGACAAGATCCGCGACGAGTTCCGGAACCGCAGGGCGAAGGTCTGAGGGGGGTGAGGTCATGGCGACAACCGTGCTGAGTGCCCGCATGCAGAGCCCAGAGTTCGCGGCGCTCCCTAGCGAGGAGCGCGCGAGCGTGCTTGTCTGGGAGGATGTCATGCGGCAGATCGACGCGGCCGGCAACAAGCTGGCCATGTGCAGGGAGTGGGCGCAGCGCAACGGGCACCGGCGCGGGTGGAGCGCCGACAGGATCAGGGCGAAGTACTACGGCTGGGTGGCGAGCGGCCGCGCGTGGACGTTCCTGGTGGACTGGGCGCGCGTCCCCAGGACGCCCGCGCCGGAGCGCCGCGGACTGGCGTCTGCCTTCAAGCGCTACTGCGAAGAAAACCAGCGGGCGAGCAAACCCGCGTGGCGGGCGATGCTGCGCGACCTGCGGCGCGGCGTCCACATCCCCGGCGTCGGGACATGGCGCGACGTGTGGGCCGGGCAATTCCCGGGCGAGACGATCCCGGAGCGCTGCCCGTCTGACTGGATACCGCGCGGATGGCGCTACAGTAACATGATCCGCAAGTACAAGAGCACGAAGTTCGAGCTGGTGGCGATGCGCAAGGGCGCTGCGGCGGCGCGGCAGTTCGCGCCGGCCGTGTACTCCACGCGGGTGGGGCTGCTGCCGGGTCAAATCTACCAGTTCGACGACATGTGGCATGACGTGAAGATCGCCGTGCCCGGCATCAACCGCAAGCTGCTGCGCCCGCTGGAGTTCGCCTGCGTCGATGTCGCGAGCACGTACAAGGCCGGGTGGGGCATCAAGCCGCAGATCCAGCGCGAGGACGGCAGCCGCGAGGGATTGGCAGCCGGCCAGTTCAAAGCGCTGGTCGCGCATATCCTCTGCAACGTCGGCTGGCATCCGGACGGCTGCCAGATGGTGATCGAGCACGGCACGGCCAGTCTGAGCGATGCGGATCAGGCGCTGGTCACACGTCTCACAGACGGGGCGGTTACGTTCCGCACGTCCGGCATCCTTGGCGGACAGGTCTTGCGCGGGATGTTCAGGGGGCAGGGACGCGGCAACTTCAAGGTCAAAGCGCTGATAGAGGGCAGCCACCGCCAGCCGCACTATGAGGCGGCGAGCCTTCCGGCCCAGACGGGCGGTCTTTCGCGCGTTGATGAGCCTGAGCAGATGTACGGGCTTGACCGATACGCCGAGCGCGTGCTGAAGGCATGGGATCGCGTCCCGGAAGAGCAGCGCAACTTGCTGTGGTTCGGGGGCGCGCTGACGCTTTCGGCGTACGAACGAATGGATGGTGCAAGAGTGGAGCGTTGACGGGCGCGGTGACTGGCGGGCGGCATCCGACATACCGAAACTGCCGGAGGCTATGCGGCAGATCGGGCAGATCGCGCTTGCGACGCCGGGGCTTTCGCGCCTGCGCCGCATGAGCCCAGAGGAAGTATGGCACAAACACGCTGATGGCCTACAACGTCTGCCGCACTGGGCGGTCGTTGATTTCCTGGGCGACGAGTGCTTCCGCCGTGTGCGCGTGGGCCACGACGGGCTGATCGCGTTTCAGGACCGCGACCTGACCGGCTCAGCGGTCAAGCTGCGTTTCGCGGGCGCGGTCATGCAGCCAGACGGCACCGGTTGCCGTCTCGCGCGGGGCGCGGAATACGGGCTTTACGTGCTGCCTCACGATCTCACCAAGGCTGTGATCGTCGAGGCCGGTACGCGGGCTGTGCTCGGCATTGCGCCGGCATGGTCGGCGGTCGATCCGCTCAATGCCGCCCAGGTCGCTGTAATGCAGGAGGCGCAGGCCAAGATGATCGCGCTCCAGTCTCAGGGTGTGCGCGAGCGCCATGCCGAGCGCGGCGACGAGCTGGCGGTCAGGCGCGAAGAGAACGATTTGCTGCTGGCAGGCCTCACAGAGCCGCGTCGGCAGAAGACCAAGAAACAGGCTAAACAGCAAAAGCAGGCGGCGGGACAGGCAATGCGTGCCCTTGCGGGTATGCGTTCCGACGCCAATGCAAGCGAGGTAGAAGATGAGTGGTAATATGGCGCGGGCGAATTATGACACGGATGTACGTGAAGCGTTGCAGGCGTTCCAGGACAAGAACGGCCTCACGCTCAAACAGCTCGGGGCGCGTCTCGGAAAGAATGAGGGTTTTGTCTCGAAGTACCTTAACGGTGTCGGAGAGGGAAACATTGCAGCGTTTGAAAAGCGCGTCAAGGACATGCTGGAACGCGAATCGCGCAAGCGCACATGGGAGAGCGTGTACTTCCACACTGACGCGGTGGAAGCGTGCTACACAGTCTTTGATTTGGTGCGCGAGGCAAGCGACATAGGTTTGATCACGAGCGAGGCCGGAATTGGTAAAAGCATGGCCGTGCACCAATACATGATCGAGCACAAGACCGTGATCGGCTTCACCGCCATCGAGGGGAGCGGCAGCCAATACGATGTGCAGCGCGGCATTGCCAGTTGCCTCGATATGCGCAAGTTCAACCCGAGGTCATGCCGCCTTTCGGATTACCTGCGCGAAAAGCTCGCAGGGTCAGAGCGTCTGGTGATCATTGATAACGCGCAGCGCATTTTCCTCTCCGGTCTGCGGTGGATCATGGATTTCCACGACGCGACCGGTGTCTCGTTTTGCCTGGTCGGCAACCCGGACGTCATGGAACGCCTGGAGGGGCGCGACCAGCTCGTTTCGCGGATCGGCATAAAGAAAGACATCACAAGTGCGCTCGGGAACGAAAAGTGGATTGATGACGCAGCCGACCGCATGGTCGCGGCGATGTGGCCGAAGGCCGCATCAGAGATCGCGATTCTCGCACACGAGGCCGCGCGGAAGTCTGGGCACTTGCGCACATTGAACAAGCAGCTTCGCATCGCGATCCGGCTCTGCGAGACAGACATGTACCGTAACCGTTATGCCAAGTCATTCGTGGTCGCACGCGACCTGATCGGCGCTGGCGAAGAAGAGGATTGATAGAGGTAGCGGGTCAAAAAAAACTATTTAACCAACAGGTGATCTATGCTCACACCAGCACAGCGGACTAAGTTTTTTCAACTCGCCAGAAAAGCCTGGGCAACGGTCTCTCCAGACACCCCGTTCGACGATTGGCGCAAACAGATCATGATCGATGCCGGTTATCCCCCGTCTGTATCTCAGGTCGATCATGTGTGGGGCTACGAGGATCTTATGCTGCGTTTCGCCGTGCTGGCCTACGACGACTCTGCAATAGGGTATTGGAGTGCATGCGTCGAGCGTCGTCTCAGGTGGGTCTTGAAGGGCCTTGCAACCGACTTGCAATATCTCCAGATGACCGGCGTCGGCGAGGAGTACATTGCCGGAATCTATGCCCAAGCCGGCATGTTACCGGCTGACTTCGAGGACGCCCCTGCCCAGCACCTGTGGTGCTGCCTGCAGATCCTCGACACGCATATTCGACGCCTGTGCAGGCGCGACGGGATCGCGCTGAACTTGCTTCCTACCGCAGGCCACCCGTGGCAATTCCGTGGCGTTCGCGCGGCCCACTACGCCGCGTTTGTGGCGCTTGCCACCACCAAGGCTAGGCTTG
>JAGVUD010000368.1 GCA_019136435.1 Armatimonadota bacterium
ATGACGTGGCGCTTGCGTCATTCCGCCCCTCACGTCATTCCGGGCTTGACCCGGAACCCACGGTCCGGTACCGGACGGGTGCCCTCACGTCATCCCGGACTGGATCCGGGACCCAGACCGGGTGGGTGCTGAATCGAGTTCAGCATGACGGGGTGCTTGCGTCATTCCGAACTCCGTGTGAGGAATCTCGTGTCTGGGGTGTTGCCCTGTGGTTTGGGGGGCTGGGATGCTGGCGTGGGATGAGATTCCTCGTCGCGGACTCCTCGGAATGACGTGGATGCGCGGACTCCTCGGAACGACGGTGTTCTGCACGTTGGGGGTTGCTTCGTCGCGGACTCCTCGCAACGACGGGGGCGGACTCGTCGCAACGACGGCTGGCCGCGGCCCCGGCGGCGACAAAAAGGTGTAGACAAAAAGGTGTATCATGCCTGCGCATCCCGAAGCGCGGGACGCACACGGTCAACAAGGAGGGTCAGAACATGCGCACGTTTCTGTTTGCGGCGCTTATTGCTGTCACGGGGCTCTCGGCCCCGATGGTCGGGGCGCAGGACGTCCCGCGTTCGGTCCACTATCAGGGACGCCTGCAGGACAATGCGGGCAACCCGCTCCCGGATGAAACTCGCCAGATGGTCTTTCGTCTCTACACGTCGCTGACAGGCGGGGCGCCGGTGTGGTCCATGGGGCCGACCGGTGTGCTGTCCAGCGGCGGGCTGCTGAACGTGGATCTGGAGCCGCTGACGGCGGACGACCTCGCCCCCGGCGACTTGTGGCTGGAGATAGTGGTGGAAGGGCAGACCCTATCGCCCCGGACACGGCTGCTGTCGTCGCCGTTTGCGCTAAGGGCGTCAATGGCTGTCAACAACTGGAGTCTGACCGGCAATGCGGGCACCGATCCGGCCGAGCAGTACGTCGGCACCAGCGACGAGCAGCCGCTGGAGCTTAGGGTAAACGGCACGCGGGCGGTGCGGCTTGAGCCCTCGGGCGTGACGCCGAACATCGTGGGCGGCCACGAGGTCAACACCGCGGCTTCGGGCACTGAGGGCGTGTTCATCGGGGGCGGCGGAAGCCCGGAGGACACAGGCTGGGAGTTCGCGGTCCCGAACGTCGCGCACGACAGCTTCTGCGTCATCGGGGGCGGCCGCAACAACCAGGCGGGCGACGCCACCGGCGACACCTGGAACGGGTGTGAGGCGGCGGTGTTGGGCGGATCGTTCAATCATGCCGGAGGAGCGCTGTCGTTTGTCGGCGGCGGCACGGGTAATGTGGCGTGGGGGCGCACGTCCGGGGTCGCAAGTGGACTGTATTCGAGTGCGGACGGTGACAGTGCGTTCGTGGGCGGCGGCGAACAGAACGTGGCGGGCGGTTTCGCGGCGTTCATCGGCGGCGGCACGGGCAACCTGGCCAGCCAGGAATACTGCACGGTCGGCGGCGGTCAGGACAACACCGCCGGGGTGCCCGGCTGGGATACGGGTGACGGCTGGGCGACGGTGGGTGGCGGCAGGGAAAACGTCGCGCTTCAGCAGTACTCGACGGTCGCCGGTGGGCAGTCGAACGAAGCGAACGGCGCCTTTGTAACCATCGGCGGCGGGCTCGGAAACGCGTCCGGCGCGGGCTGGGCTGCGATTGCGGGCGGCGCATGGAACACTGCACACGGGGTGTTCGGCGCGGTGCCGGGCGGCGAGAACAACGCCGCGGGCGGCGCTTACAGCTTCGCGGCGGGCCGGCGGGCAAAGGCCGGGGAGCCGGGATCGTTCGTGTGGGCTGACTCACAGGACTTCGACTTCGACGCGACCGCCGCCGACGAGTTCAGCGTGCGCGCAACCGGGGGCGTCCGCCTTGTGAGCGCAATAGACTCGAGCGGTCAGCCATCGGCGGGTGTCTCGCTGGACGCGGGCGATACGGGGTGGAACGTGATCAGCGACCGCGATCTGAAGACCGATCTGGCGGCGGTATCGCCCCGTGATGTGCTGGAACGCCTGCAGGCGGTGCCCGTGCAGACGTGGAAGCTGAAGGGCTCGGGCGCGCCTGCCTTGCACATGGGGCCGATGGCGCAGGACTTCGCCGCCGCGTTCGGCCTGGGGAGCGACCCCCGGCGGATCAACACGGTGGATGCGGACGGTGTGACGCTTGCGGCCGTGCAGGGGCTGTATCAGCTTGCCCGCGAGCAGGCGGCCGAGATCAGCGAGCTTCGGGCGCAGCTTAAGCGGGTTCAGGAGCAGCTCGAAGCCCGGCAAAGGTGACGAACCGCCCCGTTTGACGGGCAGCAACCTGCATAACCGGGCTTTTCCTGCCGAAAATTGGTTGCCGCGCACGTCTCCCGCCCGTGTGAAAACGCGCGGGCTGAGCGCGAAACGAGGTGACGCAGGATGCTGGTTTTGGCCAGGAAGGTCGGACAACAGATTGTTATCGGTGACAACATCGAGATTACCGTGCTCGAGGTTCGGGGTGAACAGGTGCGCCTGGGCATCACCGCCGACCGCTCGATCTCGATTCACCGCAAGGAGTTGTTGACCCCCCCGCCCGAGGCGGAGGAAACCGCCGCGCCTGTGAAGCCTGGCGCGCCCGAGGAACCGCCCGCCGCCGCGCCGGAAACGGCCGCGGAACCGCCTGTGGACGCCGCGCCAGCCGCCGAAGAGACCGGCTGACCTTCTTTCGGTCTCCGGCCCCTCACGCTTTGCGGAGGGGCCCTTCTGTGTGCCATACTGAGCCTGCAGCGCCGCTCGCGCACGCGCGGGAGTCACCACCACCGGCCGCATCGAACCGTACCACTACGCCGGCATGGCAGCCCCGCGCACGGGCGCGCGACAGCCGTGCTGCTTCTTGCCCTATGAACGACATCCTCCTGAACCTTAACCCGGATCAACTACGGGCCGTAACGCACGATAGCGGGCCGCTGCTCGTGTTCGCCGGCGCGGGAAGCGGCAAGACCCGGGTCCTGACGCACCGCATCGGATGGCTTATCCAGCAGGGAAAAGCGCGTCCGGACCAGATTCTGGCGGTGACGTTTACGAACAAGGCGGCGCGCGAGATGAAGGGCCGCATAGAACAGCTTCTGGGATCTCAGGCGGCTTCGCAGGTGTGGGCCGGGACGTTTCACTCGATCTGCGCGAAGCTGCTGCGCATTTCGGGCGAGAAGATCGGGCTGGACCGCAACTTCGTGATCGTGGACGATGAGGACCAGATGTCGCTCGTGAAGGAGTGCCTCCACGATCTGAACATCAGCGATAAGACCCACCCCCCGCGCGCGGTGCTTGCCGCAATCAGCCACGGCAAGGAGCGGCTTCTTGATCCGAAGAGCTATCGGGCGAAGCACTCGGGCGTGCAGGAAGAGACGGCCGCGCGGGTGTGGGAGCTGTACGACCGCAAGCTGAAGGAGATGCGCGGGCTCGACTTCGACGACCTGATTCTGTTCGCGGTGCGGCTTCTGGAGGAGCGCGAGGACGTCCGCGACGCGTATCAGCGCAAGTTCCGATACGTGCTGGTGGACGAGTACCAGGACATAAACCTGAGCCAGTACCGGTTCGTCGAGATACTCGCCGAGAAGCATCGCAACATTACCGTGGTGGGAGACGATGACCAGTCCATCTACTCGTGGCGGGGCGCGGACGTGGGGATCATCCTGAACTTCGAGCGCGACTTCCCCGACGCGACCACCGTGAAGCTCGAGCAGAACTACCGCTCGACTCAGGTGATCCTGGACGCGGCGCACGAAGTCGTGAGCTGCAACGAGAACCGGGCGGAGAAGAAGTTGTGGACCGAGAACCCGGCGGGCAAGCTGATAACGCTGTGGGAGGCGTCGGACGAACTTCATGAGGCGGAGCTTGTGGCGCGGCTCATAGAGGAAGTGGTGGCGGCCGGCCGCCGGCCGTCGGACGTCGCCATCCTTTACCGCACCAACGCCCAGTCGCGGCCGTTTGAAGAAGTCTTCATCCAGCACAAGCTGCCGTACCGCATCATCGGGGGCCTGCGCTTCTGGGAGCGCAAAGAGGTGAAGGATATCGTCGCGTATCTCCGGCTGATCGCGAACGAGGCGGACAACCTCAGCTTCCGGCGCGTCGTGAACACGCCAACGCGAGGCATCGGGAGCGCCTCGGTGGACCGGCTGGAGGCGTACGCGGCGATTCATCTGACAAGCCTGTGGGGCGCGGCCTGCAGCCAGGAGGCGATGCAGCTCATTACTCCCAGGTCTCAGCGCGCAATCGCGCAGTTCACGGGAGTGATTCAGACGCTGCGAAGGATGAGTGAGAACACCCCGGTCAGCGATCTGGTGAAGGAGACCCTGGAGCGCTCGGGCTACATGGAAGCGTTGAAGAGCGAGCGCACGATGGAGGCTCGGGGGCGCATCGAGAACCTGGAAGAGCTGGTGTCGGTCGCGACGATGTTCGACACGCAGGCGGAGGACACGTCGCTGGAAGCGTTTCTGTCGCAGGTGGCGCTCGTGTCGGACATTGACGCACTGGAGGAGGACGCTCAGCCTGTCACGCTGATGACGCTGCATGCGGCCAAGGGGCTCGAGTTCCCGATTGTTGTTCTGGCGGGGCTCGAGGAAGGCGTGTTCCCCCACTCGCGTTCGCTGTACGAGCCGGGGCAACTGGAGGAGGAGCGGCGCCTGTGCTATGTGGGGATGACGCGGGCGAAGGAGGAGCTGTACCTTACGTACGCTTTCCGGCGGATGACCTACGGCATGTCGAACCGCTCCAGCATGTCGCGGTTTATCAAGGACATCCCGGGCCAGTACTTCGAGATTCCGCCCGGCGCGCGTCAGGAGGCCGGGCTCTGGGGCGGAGGCGCGCAGACGCGCACGCGCGTCACGAACAACTCGGACTCTCCGTTCCGCGAGGGCGACAGGGTGGTGCACGGCAAGTTCGGCAGGGGCGTGGTCATCTCGGCGACGGGCTTCGGCGACGAGGCTCAGGTGACGGTAATGTTTGCGGGCGGAGTGGGCCTCAAGAAGCTGCTGCTCGCCTACGCGAAGCTCCAGAGGCAGGACGCCGAGCCGGATCTCTCGTCGTTGGCCGATGTGGATCCGTTCGACGACTGAGGATCCCCGCCGCCCCGCCGGCTAGCGATCAGCCCGCCAGGTGGTAGGACAGCACGGCCATCTCCTGCACGAAGTCCACGTTTCGCACCGCCACTCCGGCGGGCACTCGCAGCGAGACGGGGGCGAAGTTGAGAATCGCCGTGACGCCCGCGGATACGAGCGTTTCGGCCACGCCCTGCGCGGCCGCGGCCGGAACAGCGATGATGCCGATCTTCGCATTCAGCGCGCGGTTCATCGCGGGCGCCTGGGCGATGTCGTGAATGTCCAGATCCCAGAGCCGGGAGCCGATCTTGTCCGGGTCGGTGTCGAACGCGGCGACGATGTGGAAGTTCTCACGTCTGAGGGCCGGGTAGCCCGCCAGCGCCGAGCCCAGGTTTCCGGCCCCGGCCAGAAGCACCGGCTGCTCGCGATCCACTTTAAGAATCGTGCTGATGCGCCCCGCGAGCTCGGGCACGCTGTAGCCGATGCCGGGCCTGCCGAACTCGCCAAAGTACGAGAGGTCTTTGCGGAACTGAGCAGCATTGATGTTGGTCATCTGCTCCATGTCGGCCGACGAGATGGTCTGCACCTGTTTCTCGTTCAGATCAGTCAGGCAGGCGAGGTACGTGGCCATGCGCTCGAGTGTCGGCACTGGCACTTTGGGCGTTGGATGGTTCATTCTGCAGCTCTTTTTTCCGTGCGAAGGCGGTTGTTGTCCGGGGGCCTTCAGGGATGGCAGAGTATAACACGCCGCGCGGACGCGGCGCAAATCCGCTGCGGGCCGTTTTCGGGCAGGATTGAGACTCGCGGCGCGGAGAAGTAGCCGTCATATGGAACCGCTCCCGACGATTCGCAGAATCACCTGCCTGGACGACCCGCTTCTCGGGCCGTGGCTCGACCTGTACCAGCAGAGCTTCCCGCTTCCCGAGCAGCTCAAGGTCAGCGAGTTCGTTCGGGCGCTGCAGCGCGGCTTCGAGGGTGAGTTCCAGGGCGCGAGCATGCTTGCGCTCGAACGGGAGGACGGCGGGCTTGCGGGGCTCGCCTGGCATCAGCTTGCGCTCGGCGGACGGGCTCTGTGGCTGTTTTACCTGGCCGTTTCGCCGGAGATGCGCGGGCGGGGTACAGGCGCCCGTTTTTACCGCGAACTGATCGAGCTTGCCCTCGCGGAGCACCCGGAGATCGAGCTTCTGGTTTTCGAGGTCGAGCGTCCAGACATGCTGCAGGGCGAGGAGGCGCGGCTGGCCGAGCGGCGCATCGCCTTTTATCGCCGACTCGGAGCGAAACTCGTTTCGAACGTCGTTTACACTCAGGACGTCGGCTGGCAGCCTCCGCAGAAGATGTATCTGATGGTTCACCCCCTGGCCGCCATCAGCGAGGCGCGGCTGACGGCGATGCTGCGGGAGATGTTCGGGCATCTCTCCGAGCCGTTCGAGCGTGTCGTGCTCGAATAGGACCCTATTCGCGTTTCAGGCTGGCGATCAACTCCTCGGTGTTGACGGAGGCAAAGGTGGTCGTCACGTCTCCCATGGCGTAAGGAATGATCAGTGACTCGTTGTGCAGCATCGAGCCGCAGGTGTACACCACATTCGGCACGTAGCCCGCGCGCTCGTTCTCGCCCGGCACGATGAGCGGCTCGGCCGTGCGCCCGATGACCCTCGCGGGGTCTTCCAGATCGAGGAGCGTGGCGCCGATGGAGTACTGGCGCATCGGGCCCACGCCATGCGTGAGCAGCAGCCACCCGTGCGGAGTTTCCACGGGCGACCCGCAGTTTCCGATGAACGAGAACTCCCACCAGTGCTTCGGGCTCTCCGATGGCCGCCCGCGGTTCCACACGAGCGGGTTGTCCGACTCCAGGATGTACCGGTTTACCCCGTCGAGCCTCCCGGACATGACGTAGTTCCCGTTGATCTTGCGGGGGAAGAGCGCCATCCCCTTGTTCTTCGCAAACCGGCCCGCCATGGAATGGCTCTCGATTGTGTTCAGGTCGCGGGTCATCAGAAGGGTCGGGAAGCCGGTCATGCCGTTGTATGCGGTGTAGGTGCCGTAGAGCGTGCACACCCCGTCGTCGTCCGTGAACTTCACCATGCGCACGTCTTCGATTCCGCGGCTCTCCTTTTCGGAGATGGGGAAGATGACGATCTCCGAGGCGAGAATGTCCGGCGGCACGGTGATCCGGTAGTTGGATCGGGCGAACGTGAGCAGGTTGCGCTGCGTATGCTTGAAGACGGCCGCCGAGGGCGCCCACGAGCGCAGGTCTTCGAGCGTCTGGTTCAGTTCGGACAGGCTGAACGCCTCGCCCATCTTCTCGAGCACGGCTTGTTCGAACGGTCCGAGCGCGTCCAGGTCCTCGAGGGTTTCGCGGAACATGTGCGTGTCGAACTCGGCGTCCGGCACGGCCTTGAGCGGCCTGATGCTGGGGGCCGCCTCCTCGATGATGATATGGTTGTCCGCGTCAATGACGCCCGCGCGGAAGACGATGGAGGAGAGGTGACCCTCGCCCGTGGCGCGCAGGCTCATCAGAAAGCGTGTGGAGCCCGGCGGCAGCTCTTCCTGGCTGACGGTCGGGACTATGGACGGGTTGAAGAGCGCGGCGGCCTCGACGGCGTACTCCATCGTGAAATACGCCCCGATCAGCAGCCTGTGCGTCTTGCCGACATCCGCCCCCTGCGGAGCGAGGGGCGCGATGCGCTCGAAGTTCTCCAGCCAGATGTCAGAGATGTCCGGGTGGCGCTTGCTGTACTCGCGCGTGAGGCCGCCCAGTATCGCGTCCGCCTCGGTTTCCGTCAGCGTCAGGACGCGCTCGATGCGGCCGATGTTCGACTGCTCGTTGGCCGCGAAAAACCGGGTGATCGTCCGGCGCGGGTCGGGCTTGATCTGGTGCGGCAGCCTCTTTATCTGCACGGCGGACTGGGTCATATACAACTACTCCTTCATGGAAACGGGTCGCGGCGCGGCGGAAGCGGCGCTCGCGAGCGCGCGAAGCACCCGGTCGCGCGATCGGGTGTCCGGCGCCGCGGCAGTCTCCACAACCAGCACGAACTCGATCGTGTGGCTGCGCGGCGAGGGGCGCTGAGACGATACGCGGTATCTTTTGTACGGGCGATGCACCCACGAGAGGCGTCCGGCGCGGTGCAGCGCGCGCACCAGCTCTTCGGCCGGGATGAGGCCGTCCGTCGAGTAGCTCACAAGAATCCATCGCGCCCGCAGGCTGCCCGCGAGCCGCTCCATCTCCCCCGCCGCCAGCGCCCGAACGCAGAATGCGCTTCTGCGGGCCTCGCGCCAGTCGCGCCGGATGGCGGCCTTGTCTCCGCGCTGGGGCGAAATGCTCTCCGGAATGCCCGGCTTGTCCCACAGGGCCACGGTGTTCAGCAGATGATAGTTCGCGCCGTACTGATGCTGGTTGTAGGGCGGGTCGAGATAGGCGATGTCGCAGTCAAGGCGAGGGGCGAGAAGAGCCGCGTCCTCCTGCAGAGTCAGGTTGTCCTGGCCGTTGTCGTACAGGCGGGGGACGCGGATCTGCAGGGGTTCGCGGATGCGATACCAGGCCGTCTGCGTGGCGCCGCCCCAGCCTCTGTGAAACCCCTTGAAGACGCCGCTCGTGTTCGAGCACCAGCTCGTGCCGAAGATGAGCGCCGCCACGAACAGGTCGTGCTCGCACTGGCTGATTGCGCCATCTTCGCGAAGGCTGCAGAGCTCTTCGCGGATGGCGTCCAGCCGCCTGCCGTTCGCCTGCGTGAAGAACATGCGCTCGGTGCGGATGTCGGGGGCCTCGTCGTCGGCGGGGCAGTAGTGCCGGGCTATGTAGCCGCGCACCCCGGGCAGCGCGTTGAGATGCTCGCAGAACGCCTGCGCGCCGCCGAAGCGCTCGAACGGGGGGGTGCGGTTCGTGCTGATGTACGCCGAGTTGATGATGCGCGCATACGGCTCCCAGTCGTTCGCGATGACCCTGAAGCCGGACAGCTTGGCGAAGCGGCCGACGACGCCGCTTCCCGCGAACAGATCGAGGAACGTGCCGCCGGACAGCCCGGTCATCTCGACAGCCTGCCCGATAAGGCCCAGCAGCTTGCGCTTGTTCCCGATGTACGGAATAAGCTGGTCGGTCAGGTAGGCGTTGCCGGGCGCCGCGGCGCGCTGCCCTCGCGGCATCTACTTCTTCGAGAGCACCGGCGACCAGGATGGGTAGCGATTGATGCCCTTGCCTTCCGTCAGGTTCTTGACCTGTCCGCCCTCCCGGTCGCAGCGTATGATATCCGCGCCGAGCTGGTATAGCATGAACCGGCCGTCCGGGCTGTAAACGGGCAGGGTCGCGCCGCCTCTGGCTATCTGGCGCGGCGTGCCGCCTTCCGCGGGCGCCACCCAGATGCCGTCGTCTACCCGCCCTCCGCTCTTTTCAACGCGGAAACGGCTGAACGCGATCTCCTTGCCGTCCGGAGACCAGGCCGGGTGGCGGAAGCCCACCGAGCCGTCTGCGACGTTGATCAGAATGCGCTCCGCCGGGATGATAGGCACGCCGGCCGACGGGTCATCCTCGGGAATCTGATCCGGGTCGGGGGCATACACCAGAAGCGAGGAGGTCCCCGGAGGGCCGATTGTGGCGACCGCCAGCCGCGCCCCGTCGGGAGCCCAGGCGAAGCCGCACTCCTCGCCCACCAGCGGCTGCTCGTCGGCTCCCAGCAGCGTCGCCGTCACGTAGTGATCGCCCAGGCCCACAAATAGCCGCTGGTTGTCGAATCCCTGAGACATGGCGGCTATCCAGCCCGGCCTGGCCGACAGCCGGGCAGACGAGTAGCGCCTGGTTCCGGGGAGTCCGCCGGGCATCGCCGCAAGCTGCGGCAGGTTGAGCTGCTCGTCCGCATGCGAGGGAAGCACGCGTTCGGGATTCTTGCCGTCCAGGCCGATAGCGAACACCTGCGTGTTGCTGATGTAGCCGACCTTCAGCGCGCCGGTCGAGACGGACAGCGAACTCTGCGCGCCGCCGCTCGAAAGCATGCGGCCGGCCATTTTGCCCGTGGGCCGCGTCCGGCAAAGCTGAAGCTCCTGCGCGCCGAAATCGGCGGTGTAATAGATCCAGTCACCCTTCGGGGCGAATGCCGTCTCTCGCTCTTCGCCCTCTTCGGCCATCAGGCGCCTGGCGTTCGAGCCGTCCTCTTCCGTTATCCAGACGTCCGGCGAGCCCGTGCGGTCGCTGATGAACACGATCTGCCCCGGCTTCGCGAAGGCCCGGGTGGGCCCTCCGCCCGCCAGCCACCCGCCAAGCGCAATCGTTCCGGCGACGAGCACAAACGCCCCGATGATGAACCAGACCAGACTTCGACGTTCTCTGTTCATATCATTTACCCCTGAGAACCGCTTTGGCGCTCCTGCCTCTCCCTCTCAGTGGCGCGCGCCGATGCCGCGGATAACCTGCCCGTGCAGGGCTCCCGTGATCTGCGAATCGCGGAGCGCGAACTCCCCGTTCACGAGAACATGCGCGATTCCCTCGGCCAACTGCTTCGGTTCTTTGAATGTTGCGGTGTCCCGGACTGTTCCCGGATCGAACACCACGATGTCCGCCGCCGCGCCCGGCGCCAGCCGTCCGCGGTTGCTCAGGCCCAGCCGGTCAGCGGCCAGCGACGTCATCTTCTGAATGGCGGTCTCCAGCGGAATCACGCCGCCCTCACGGACATAATGCGCCAGAATCCGCGGAAACGTCCCGAATGCGCGGGGGTGCGGCTTGCCCTTTCCCATCGGGCCGGATGTCGCTCTCGCCGTCGCGTCCGAGCCGAACAGCGTGTACGGCGTTCGCATAACCGCCTTCACATCCGTCTCCGACAGGCAGAAGTGGACCATCCCGATGCCGAAATCCTCTTCGAGCAGAAAGTCGAGCATCGCCTCCACCGGGTCTCTGCCCGTTCGTTTGCTCACGATTTCGGTCAGCGTCAGCCCTTCGGTCCACCGGTTTTCGTCGGTGCGCACTCCGGAAATCACGACGCTGTCGAATCCGCCGCTGTCGGAGATCCAGCCGCCGGGCTCGTTGGACTTGCGTATCTCTTCCACGATACGCTGGCGCTCGCCCGAATCTTCGAGACGCGCCCGAAGAGCCCCGGAGCCGCCCGAGTGCGCCCACTCCGGGATCATCGTGCCCAGCCCGGTACTCGTCGCGATGTACGGATACTGGTCGGCGCTGACATCCACGCCGCGCCCGCGCGCCTCTTCAATCATCTCCAGCGCCCGGATCGCCTTGCCGTGGTTGGAGGCGCCGCAGGCCTTCAGGTGCGAGATCTGGATGGCCGCGCCCGAGCGCTCGCCGATCTCGATCGCCTCCGCCACGCTTTCGGTGAGGCGTTTGCTCTCGCTGCGCATGTGCGTCGAGTAGAGCCCGCCCCGCTGGCCCACGGGCTTGCACAGCTCCACCAACTCGCCGGTTGATCCGTAGCAGCTCGGCGGGTAGATGAGCCCGGTGGAGATGCCCACCGCGCCTTCGTCCATGCACTGCGCCACCAGGTCGCGCATCCGGGCGAGTTCTTCCGGGGTCGCGGGCCGGTCCTCCCGCCCCACGACTTCGCGGCGGATGTTGCCATGCCCCGCAAAGGTGCAGAAGTTGACGCCTGTTCCCGCCTGCTCCAGAACGTCCAGCATCTCGCCCATGGAGCCCCAGTCGAAGGACGCGCCCATCTTCTCGAACGACTTGCGCGCATGCTCGCGGGCCTCAGGGTCCAGAATGGGAGCGTCGGAGGAGCCGCAGTTGCCGCAGACCTCCAGCGTCACTCCCTGCGCCAATTTGCTCTCTGCCGTCGGGTTGACGAGCAGGGTCATGTCGGTGTGGGAGTGAAAGTCAATGAATCCCGGGCAGACGGTCTTCCCGCCGGCGTCAAGAACCTCCGCGCCGTCCCTGCTGCCTTCGCCCACCCAGGTGATCGTTCCGCCGTCTATCCGGATATCGCCGGGGCGCGCTTTGGCCCCCGTGCCGTCAACAATGCTGCCGCCTGTAATAATCAGAGCCATGGAATCTCCTCTACGAAGGTGTGGTTATCCGGCGCGCCGGGTGATTCCTGCGGCCCGACGCCTAACGGCTGCCGCCGGAGAGCGCCGCGGGCGCGTTCGTGGGCTCGGGCAGCGTCATCTGGATCGCTGCTTCAGCCGAGCGCTCGAGACCGGCCGATCCGGAGTTTGTCCATCGCAGCACCGGCGACGAGAATATGCCGAGCGCAAGCACGGCAACCGCCAGGGCGCTCAGCACGAGGCGTGAGAGCAGTGGCGCGGAGGTCTGCGCGGCGGGGCCGGACTCGGCTTCAGGCTCCTGCATCCACATCACAACCGTCACGCGAAGATAGTAGAACACGCCCATAACGCTCGTGAGGACCGCCAGCACCGTCAGACCCGGATACCCCGCCTCCACGGCGGCGCTGAAGAGGTACAGCTTGCCGAAGAACCCCGCGAACGGCGGCAGCCCGGCGAGCGAGAACATGAAGATCGCCATCGTCCAGCCGAGCAGCGGGCTGCGCCGCGCGATGCCGCGATAGTCCTCGATGTCCTCGGCCCCGTCGCCGCGGCCGGCCAAAATGATGACCGCCGCGAACGCCCCGAAGGTCATGGCGGCATAGGCGAGCAGGTAGAACAGCACGGCCGAGATGCCCGCGCGCCCTCCGGCCAGAATGCCCATCAGCAGGTAGCCCGCGTGCGCGATGCTCGAATACGCAAGCAGGCGCTTGATGTTGTTTTGAGAGATCGCGAGCAGGTTGCCCCAGATCATCGTCGCGGCGGACAGGCCCCAGAGGAGCACCGTCCACGATCCTTCGGGGCCGGCGGCGGCGACCCGGGCCAGGGCGCCGAAGCCCGCCGCCTTCGCGACAACGGCCATAAACGCCGTCACGGACGTGGGAGCGCCCTGATACACATCCGGCGTCCACATATGGAACGGCACCAGCGCCACCTTGAATGCAAGCGCGGTGAGGATCATCGCCAGCCCGATTACGTATATGGGCGTCGTCCCCACAAGCGCCCGTTCCGTCGCATCGCCGGCGACAACGATGTTCGTGCTCCCCGTTGCCGAGAACACCAGGGCCGCGCCGAATACGAAGAACGCCGACGCAAACGCTCCGAGCAGCAGATACTTGAGCGCCGACTCCTGACTCTCAGAGCGCCCCCGCGAGAACCCCGCAAGAACGTAAAGCGGAATCGAGAGCAGCTCGAGCCCGAGGAACATCATAACGTAGTTGTCGGAGGCCGCCATCAGCATTGCGCCCGAGGCGGAGAGCATCATCAGCGCGTAATACTCGCCGCGCTCCAGGTTCTCCCGCGTCACGTAGTGATTCGAGACGAGCACGGTGATGAAGGCCGCGATGAGGATGATGAGGTCGAACACGACCGTGAAGCTGTCCATCACCTGCATGCCCGCCGGAGGGAGTCCGAGCATCCCGGCCAGAATGGTGAAGGCCGCGGTGAGCGCGATTCCGCCGAGCGCCAGGCAGGGCGTGAGCCAGCGCGCGAATGCCGGCCAGAACGCGCCCGCGATGAGGGTGACCATGGCCGAGGCCGCGAGCGCGCAGACCGGCGCCGAGACCCAGAGATTCCAGGTGATAATCTGCAGGCTGGGGGCGGTCATCGGCCGCTCTCCTGTGGTGCGTTGTTCGGGGCGCCGGACGTCTGCGCGGGCGGAGATTCCTCGTCGCGGACTCCTCGGAATGACATGGGGCTGTCATTCCGAACTCGGTGTGCCGCCGGGTTGTCATTCCGAACTCGGTGTGAGGAATCTCGTGGTTGGACAACTACCTGCCGTTCGTAGGTCTGGGACGTTCTCGCGGGCGGAGATTCCTCGTCGCGGACTCCTCGGAATGACATGGGGCCTGCGGGGTCCTCCGCAAAGGGCTGCGCGGGGGCGACGATCTCCTGAATGCGCGCCAGGCTGGGTTCGATCCGGTCGAGAACCGGCTTCGGATAAACGCCGATCCAAATCGTGCCCGCCACCAGCGGCACAAGCACGGCCATCTCGCGCAGGTTCAGATCTTTCAGACCCCGGTTCTGTTCGTGCGTGATCTCTCCCTGAAGCACGCGCTGAATCATCCAGAGCATGTAACAGGCGGAGAGTATGACGCCCGTGGCGGCGAACACGGCATACCAGGGGTTCGCGAGCCAGCTTCCGAGAAACACCAGCCACTCGCCCACGAAGCCGGACATAAACGGCAGGCCGATGGACGCAAGGGTCACCATAATCAGCAGAGCGCCGTATTTCGGCATAACCGCCCAGATGCCGCCGAACTCGGAGATCTCGCGCGTGTGCCTGCGCTCGTAGATCATACCGACGCAGAGGAACAGCGCGCCCGTCGAGAGCCCGTGGCTGATCATCTGCACCATTCCGCCCATCATCCCCTGCAGCGTAAAAACGAAGATGCCGAGCACCGCCACCCCCAGATGGCTTACGGACGAGTACGCGACCAGCTTCTTCATGTCCGGCTGAACGAGCGCGACGAGCGCCCCGTAGATGATGCCGATGATCGCGAGCGCTATGAGAAGCGGCGCGAATGCCGCGCTCGCCTCCGGGAACAACGGAAGGCAGAAACGCAGGAAGCCGTAGGTGCCCATCTTCAGCAGCACGCCCGCCAGAATCACCGACCCGGCCGTCGGCGCCTCGACGTGCGCGTCCGGAAGCCAGGTGTGGAATGGGAACATCGGCACCTTGATCGCGAATGCCAGCCCGAACGCTAGGAACAGCAGGTTCTGAGCCGCGCGCGTCATCGGGACGGCGGAAAGCTGCAGAATGTCGAACGTGCGCACGCCCGTGTGCTGGTAGTTGAGCCACACCAGCACGAGGATCGCCACCAGCATCAGCAGGCTGCCGATCATCGTGTACAGGAAGAACTTGACGGCGGCATAGATGCGGCGCTGACCGCCCCACACCCCGATGATGAAGTACATCGGGATGAGCATCGCCTCCCAGAAGGTGTAAAACAGCACCAGGTCGAGCGCCACGAAAACCCCGGCCATCCCCGCTTCGAGGAAGAGCATCAGGGCATAGTACTCGCGCTCGCGCGTTCGGATGCCGCCAAACGACCCCGCAATAGCGATGGCCGACAGGAACGTCGTCAGCAGCACCATAAACAGGCTGATGCCGTCAATGCCAACGTGGTACGTAATCGCGGGCTGTCCCGAGAGATACACCCACGGAACCTGCAGTTCGAACTGCATGCCCGCTTCGGCGGACCGGAACAGGAAGAAGAGCGGCACGCTGAGCGCCAGGTTGACCAGTGCCGCCGCCAGCGCGAACCCCCGGATGGCGATCACCGCACCGCGCGGCATCAGCAGTATGAGCAAGGCCGCCACCATGGGCAGGAAGGTCAGCACTGTCAGGATGGACCTGTTGTAGAACTCCTGCATGGCCAGCCTACCTCATCAGCACCCAGATAATCAGGATCGCCCCGGCGAGAATGCCGGCCGCGTAGTTGCGCACGTAGCCCGTCTGAAACACCCGGAACAGGCGGCTGATGATGGCGGTGGCGATGGCGATGCCATTCACGATGCCCTCGATGACCAGAACATCGAAACCGCGCCACAGCGCGTTGCCGAGCGCCATCCCCGGCCGCACGATGACGGCCTTGTAGAACTCGTCCAAGTAATACTTGTTCTGCAGAGTCCGGAACAGGAACGGGAGTTTGCGCGCGAGCGCCGTTCCCGTGCCCGGGCGGCTGACGTACATCCAGCGGCCGGTCAGAATCGCGCCCGCGGCAAGGGCAAGCGTGATGCCCATCAGCCCGAACTCGAGCGCCGCGTTGTGCTGCAGCCCGTGCGCGAGCTTCGCGAAGCCGATCTGCGACCCGCCCACGGAGGCTTCCAGCAGATAGACCGCCTGCTCGTGCGTGCCCACCGATGGCTCCAGGAAGTTCGTGAAGGCGGCGGTCCATCTCTCCGGCAGGTGGAGCAGGTGCGCGATGGCGGGCGGGATGTTCAGAAACCCCGCCAGCGAAGCCCCCACCGCAAGCAGAATCAGAACCCACGCCATGGAGGGCGGCGACTCGTGCAGGTGATGCTTCTGCTCGCCGGACATCCGCGGCTGCCCGTGGAAAACCTTGAACGTGAGGCGCGCCATGTAGAACGCCGTGAGCGCGGCGGTGACAACGCCGAACACCCAGAACACCCAGCTCCCCATCGGCCCGGCCAGCGACGACCAGATGATCTCGTCCTTCGAGAAGAACCCGGAGAACGGCGGGATGCCGGAGATGGCGAGCGTCCCTACCCAGAACGTGACGCCGGTGACCGGAAGCCACTTCATGAGCCCGCCCATGCGGCGGATGTCGGTGTCGTCGCTCATCGCGTGCATCACGCTGCCCGCCCCCAGAAACAGCAGCGCCTTGAAGAATGCGTGCGTCATCAGATGGAACACGCCGGCGGCGAAGACTCCCGCCCCGCACGCCATGAACATGTATCCGAGCTGGCTGATGGTGGAATACGCCAGAACCCGTTTGATGTCGTTCTGAACGAGCGCGATGGTCGCCGCGAAGAGCGCCGTCAGCGCCCCGATGCAGGCAACGACGGTGAGCGCAAGGGGGGCGTTCAGGAACATAATCCAGCACCGCGCAACCATATACACCCCGGCGGTGACCATGGTCGCGGCGTGGATGAGCGCGCTGACGGGGGTGGGGCCTTCCATTGCGTCCGGCAGCCACACGTAAAGGGGAATCTGCGCCGACTTGCCCGTCGCCCCCACGAACAGAAGCAGGCAGATGCCGGTGACGGTGAGCGTGAGCGTTGCCGGGTCGGCGGCGACCTGCTTGAACACGTCATGGAACCGCAGCGACCCGAACACGGCGAATATGAACATCATCCCCAGAAGGAAGCCGAAGTCGCCTACTCTGTTGACGATGAAGGCTTTCATCCCCGCGTCCGAGGCGGACTTGCGCTCGAACCAGAACCCGATGAGCAGGTAGCTGCACAGCCCCACGCCCTCCCAGCCGACGAACATCAGCAGGAAGTTGTCCGCGAGCACGAGCATCAGCATCGCGAACGTGAAGAGGTTCATATACGCGAAGAAGCGCGGGTAGCGCGGGTCGTGCGCCATATACCCGAGCGAGTAAACGTGGATGAGGAATCCGACGCCCGTGACGACGCAGACCATGACGGCCGACAGCGGATCGTACATCAGCGCGACCGCCGATTCGAAGCCCCCCGTTGATATCCACGGGAACAGCTTGTGGTAGATGATTCGCTGGCCGGGCGGCATGCCGATGAGCCTGATGAGCGCCGCGACGCCCAGCACGAAGCTGCCGAACACCACCAGGCAGGCAACCGCGCCCGAAACCCGCCTCGGCAGCCGGTGTCCGAACCAGGCGTTGATGAGCACGCCCAGGAGCGGCAGAAGCGGTATCAGCCAGAGATAAGCCCTCATCCGCGCATCTCGCTCATCTCGTCAACGTCTATTGTCGTCTTTCGCCGGAAGATCGCGACGATAATCGCCAGCCCGACGGCCACCTCGGCGGCGGCGACAGTCATCACGAAAAATACGTACACCTGCCCGTCCACCACCCCGAGATACCGGGCGGCGGCGACGAACAGCAGGTTGCCCGCATTAAGCATCAGCTCTATGCACATGAACATGACTATCGGGTCGCGGCGCACCAGGAACCCGGCCGCGCCCATCGTGAACAGCAGCCCCGAGAGGACCGCCCACGCCCCGAAAGGAACCGTCGCGTTCCAGATCATTCCGGCTTGCCCCCTGCGGGCGCGCCGTTCGGCTTCGGGCTCAGCCCGGCCTTTCGCGCCAGCACAACCGCCCCGGCCATGGCGGCCAGAAGCACCAGCGAAGTGATCTCGAACGGAAGCAGGTTGCGCGTGAACAGCGCCGTCCCGATGTCTTCCGGGCTGCCGAAACCCGCGGGTATGCGCGCCGGGCGGGAGATGATCTCGCCCCCACGCGCCACGAGCCACACGGCCTGCCCCAGCAGCGCCGCTCCGAGCGCAAGGGCGACCAGAAGCTGACCCGGCGCCCGTCCGGCAAGCGCGCCTTCCTGCCCCTGCACGTTCAGAAGCATCATCACGAACAGGAAAAGCACCATAATCGCGCCCGCGTAAACCGCGATCTGAACGACGAAGATGAACTCGGCGCTGAGCAGCAGAAAGAGCGTGGCGATGGCGCAGAAGCTCGCCACAAGGCACATAGCGCCGTGAACGGCGTTACGGCTGAAGATGAGCCCCCCCGCGAAGATCACCGCGATGCCCGAGACTATGAGAAATGTCAGCCAGGTCATCTAGCGCATCAGCTCCCCGCCCCGGCCGGCGGCGCGAGTCCGGGGGCCGATTTCGTCCGCAGGGCCACGGCGGCCTTCAGAACCAGCCCCACCAGAACAGCCAGAACGATGCTGCCGACGGAGAGAATCCGCACCGCGTTCGGGCCTCCCAGCACAATGATTACCGCCGTCATCGCCAGGTTCGCCAGCGATGCGGGCACCAGAATCTTCCATCCGAGCGCCATAAGCTGGTCGTAGCGCACGCGGGGAAACGTCGCGCGCACCCACATATAGAGCAGAATGAACGCGAAGATCTTGATCAGAAACCAGAGCAGCGGAATCTCCGGGCCAAACGGCGCCTGCCAGCCGCCCAGGAACAGCACGGTCACCAGCGCCGCCACGGTGACCATGTTCACGTACTCCCCCATATAGAACATCGCGAAGCGGAAGCCCGAGTACTCGGTGTGATACCCCGCGACAATCTCCGACTCGGCCTCCCCCAGGTCGAACGGCGCGCGGTTGAGTTCGGCGTTGTACGATATCAGCAGGATGATGAAGCCGAGGAACTGCGGGAAGATGTTCCAGATACCGTGGCTGGCCTGCGAGCGCACCACTTCGTTCAGGCTGAGCGATCCGGTGAGAAGCACGATCGAGACGACGCTCAGTCCGATGGGCAGTTCGTACGAGATCATCTGCGCGCTTGTGCGCAGCCCCCCGAGCAGCGAATACTTGTTGTTCGAGCTCCACCCCGCCAGCACGGCGCCGTACACCGCCAGCGACGACAGCGCGAGGATGTACAGAATGCCGATGTTCACGTCGGCGACCTGCAGGTTCACGGTGCGCCCCATAATGCGCACGGGCGACCCGAACGGGATGACGGCGAACGCGGCGAGCGCCGGGATCATGGACATCATCGGGGCGAGGAAGTAGGTGATCTTCTCGACCCCGGACGGAAAGATGTTCTCCTTGATGATCAGCTTCACCGCGTCGGCGATCGGCTGCAGAAGCCCGAACGGCCCGGTGCGGTTGGGGCCGATGCGCTGCTGCATCCACGCGACCAGCTTGCGCTCGAGCCAGATCAGAAACGGCACGAACGACATGACGACCGCGAACACGAGCACGGCTTTGATGAAAGAGGCGATCAGGTCGAACAGCATGGCCTAGGGCTCCCTCCGCATCGGGCAGCCGCCGTGCGCGGTGTGCGCCAGATACTCGTCGCGCCACTTGCTGATGCTCGATATGACAGGAGCAATCGCGGCTTCGCCCAGCGGGCAGAAGCACTTGCCGTCCATGTTGTCGCAGATGTCCAGAAGCAGATCTATGTCGGACTCGCTGCCGCCCGTTTCTTCAATCCGCGCCAGGGTCTTGTAGAGCCAGTCGGTCCCCTCGCGGCAGGGCGCGCACTTGCCGCAGGATTCGTGCCTGTAGAAGTGCAGCAGGTTGCGCGCCGCCCATACCATGCAGGTCGAATCGTCCATCACGATCAAGCCGGCCGACCCGAGCATGGATCCGGCGGCGGCGATGGACTCGTAGTCGAAGGCGATGTCGCACTCGCTTGCGGCGAGCATCGGGACGCTCGATCCGCCCGGTATGACGGCCTTTAGCGTGTGGCCCTTGCGCACCCCGCCCGCGAGATCGTTGATGATCTGCATCATCGGCGTCCCGAGCGGCACTTCGAAGTTGCCCGGGTTGTTCACATGCCCCGACACCGACACGACCTTCGTGCCCGGACTGCGCTCGGTGCCCCACTGCCGGAACCACCGCGCCCCGTTGTTGACGATGTGCGGGACGTTTGCGAGCGTCTCCACGTTGTTGATGATCGTCGGGCACCCGTAGAGGCCGGAGACGGCCGGAAACGGCGGCTTCAGGCGGGGCAGGCCGCGCTCGCCTTCCAGGGAGTTCAGAAGCGCCGACTCCTCGCCGCAGATGTACGCCCCCGCGCCCGGATGCACCGCCAGGTGGACGGTGACGCCCGTGCCCCGGATGTTCTCTCCGAGCAGCCCCTTTTCGTAGGCCTGCTCGATGGCCCCGCTGACGGCCCGGATGTGCTCCACGAACTCGCCGCGGATGTAGATGTAGCCCTGCTGAGAGCCGATGGCGTGGCAGGCAAGGATCATCCCCTCGACAATCTGGTGCGGGTTCACGAGCATGAGCTCGTTGTCCTTGAACGTGCCCGGCTCGGATTCGTCGGCGTTGCAGACGAGATAGCGCGGCTTCGGGGTGTCTTTCGGCACGAAGCTCCACTTCATGCCCGTGGGGAATCCCGCGCCGCCCCTGCCGCGCAGCCCCGACTCCTTGACGATTTCGATGAGTTCGTCCGGGGTCATCCCGAGGCCCTTGTCCAGCGACTGGTAGCCGCCGTTGTCGAGGTACGTCGCGATATCGGCTATGCCGGGGATGTGGTTCTGGCTGAATACGATCTCGTTAGCCATGGCCTTCTCAGCGCTCCGGCTTTCCGGCGCTCTCGACCTGCGGGGCAGGAAGCCCTTCGGGCAGCGGCGCGGTTTTCAGTTCGTCAATGATGCTGTCCACCAGTTCGGGTGTCAGGTTGTGGTGATACCTGTCGCCGAGCAGCATCACCGGCCCGGATCCGCAGGCGCCCAGGCACTCGACGACCTCCAGCTTGAAGCGGCCGTCGGGGGTGGACTGGCCGGCGCGGATGCCCAGTTTCTCCTCCATGTGCCGGATCAGCTCCTCGGCCCCGCAGAGGGCGCAGGATAGCGTCCCGCACACCTGAAAGACGAACTTGCCGCCCGGCTGGCGGTAGAACATGGTGTAGAAACTGGCGACCGCCTTGACGTCAACCGGGGTCATTCCCAGCAGGCCGGCGATCTCGGCGAGCGTCTCGTCGCTCAGGCTGCCCTGTTCGCCCTGAGCAACGTAGAGCGCGGGAATCAGCGCCGACTGACCGTGCGGATAGCGCGCCGCGATGGCGCGGATCCTTTGGGTGGATTCTGGTAAAAGCGGCATGTCAGGCGTCCCGTCCCCTGGTCACTGCCATTCCAGCGCCCCCACGCGCCAGACGTAGATGTAGCCGACGAGCAGGATTCCCAGGAAGATGGCCATCTCGATGAGGCCGAAGACGCCAAGCTGCCGGAAAACGACCGCCCACGGATAGAGGAAGATGACCTCGATGTCGAACAGGATGAACAGCATCGCGACCAGGTAGAACTTGACGGGGAAGCGGTCGCGGGCGGATCCCACGGGTTCGATGCCGCACTCGTACGGGGCGAACTTGCGCTCGGGTCCCGGGCGCGGCCGGCCGACGAACAGGGCGAGCGCCATGGCGGCGAGGGCGAACGCTGTGGCGATGACGAGCATGAACAGAATGGGCAGGTACGGATTCATATCGTCAAGAGACTGGACCCCGGCGGCTCTCCTTCTTTTGGCGGACTGTTCCGCCCGTCCGCCACGCGCAAAAAACCGGCCGGGGAGAACACCCCGCCGGGCAGCCAGAGGATGTTAGCACACTTAGCACACGGCCCGAAACCCTGTCAACGGCTGCGAACGGTTTGCAGATGGGCTAGCACCCCGGGACCGTGAGGCTCCTGCCGAACCCTGTGTCGCGGCTCAGCGGGAGCTTCGCCCTCCCCAGGCGTGGAGGAGATGGTTCTGAGCGGTTTGTTACCCGGGTGTTCTTCGAAAATTACCAGAACATGCGTATTCAGGATTGACACGGGCGGCGGCAAGGTGTAGTCTTTTTCTTAAGGAAGCTGCGAAGGGTGGATTCATGCGGAGGGCCGGGGCCTGCTTTCACGGGGCTACGGGCACACAGGAGCCCGATCGCAGCGCTGTTTTCGCCCGATACCTGGGGCGAAGAAAAGATGCCGGGGCGTCTGGAACCCCGGACAAAGGGGGGTAAAATGCACACCAGAGCATTTGTTTTCGCCGCGCTTGCGGTTCTTCTCGTTCTGCTCGCCGCTGCGTCTCTGCCTGTACTGGCGGCCGGGTCTGTCACGGGAACGGTCACGAAGAACAGCGCCGCCCTCAGCGGCGCGCGCGTCAATGTGATTGACAGCCTGAACGTTTCCAGGGAGACCACCACTTCGGGCACGGGCGCCTACACCATCTCCGGAGGGGCTGATGGCGACGCCCACGTTTACTGCTACTCGCCGAACACCAAGCTGATCGAGCACCGCATCGTCACGATTGCGGGCGCGGCGCTGACGGCGAACTTCGACTGGCAGGTGGGCGACATCTCCGGCACCATCAAGAAGAACGGCTCCGTGCTCCCGAACGCCAAAGTCAAGATCATTGACGTTAACAACAACTGGTACGAGGCCATCACGGGCGCGGGCGGGGTGTATTCCATCACGTCGGTGACGGCGGGGGCGGTCGGCGCGTACTGCTACGACACCGACCATGTCACCCAGATCGGCTACAAGACCTGGTCTGTCGCGAAGGGAATCACAGTCACGATCAACTTCGATGCCTGGTTCTTCGGAAGCGTGCAGGCGACCGTGACACGCGGCGGCGCTGCCTATGGCGGCGCGAGGGTGGAGACTCACGACGCTCTCGGGAACTGGAATCAGGCCACCACGGCCGGCACGGGCGTGTGCATGGTCACGAACGTGGCGGTGGGGCCGGTTGATGTGTACGCCTACACCGCGGAAGGCTGGCTAATCGGGCAGCAGGCGATCACGATGACGCAGGACGCTGTTGTGCCGGTGAGCTTCAACTGGGGCAACGGAACTCTCAACGTGACCGTCACGCGTAACGGAGCGCCCCTTGCCGGAGCGTGGGTGCAGTGCGCGGCGGTTTCCGGGACGACCAGCGCCGCCGGACAGGTCACGCTGACGCCCGAGTCGGGCCATCGCACGCTGAGCGTGTTCCACAACATCGCGGGATCGGTCAATCACGGCTATCTGATCGAAGCCCGGGAGGTGCAGTTCATCACGGGCCAGACGCTCAACGAGACGTTCACCTGGTCGGCGGGCACCATCTCCGGAACCATCACGAAATACGGTGCGGTGCTCCCGAACGCGACGGTGGGCGTTGTCGGCCGTGGTTTCGTGGCAACAGACGCAAACGGTGAATACACGATTGACGTGAGTTCGGGTGCGCAAACGCTGACGTTCAACAGCCCCGTGCCGGACTCCGTGATCATGGGGACCTACGACCTGCCCGTGGCGCAGGGCGGAAGCTATCTGGTGGACTTCGACTGGCGGGCGCCCAAGACGACGGTGGGCGGCACGATCAACGCCGACACGACCTGGACGCCGGAGAACAGCCCGTACATCGTCACTTCGGACATCGTCGTGAACGCTGGCAAGACGCTGACTGTTATGCCGGGAACGCGGGTTTACTTCAGCCCGGGGACGGGCATGACCGTCAATGGCACGCTGGATGCGCGCGGGCCGACTCCGGACAGCATCCACTTCGGCTCGCGGCAAGAGATGCTTCAGCCGTCCACGGCGCTTCCGGGCGACTGGGAGGGAATCGTCCTGAACGGGACTGGCAGCAGCGGCAGTCAACTCGACTACTGCTCGGTGGTGTATGCCGGCGCTGGCGCGAACAGCGCGGCCATCTACCTCGCCAGCAGCTCGGCCCAGATCACGAACAGCGAGGTGTCGTTCAGCTCGACACGCGGCCTCGTGGCGGACAATCCGTCCGGGCCGGTTGTCGCATCGAACAGCTTCGTCGGCAACGCCGGCGTACCTCTGAGTGTGGGATCGGCCACGGCCTTCCAGTGCACGGACAACATCGGCACCGGCAACGCGGACGGCAACGTCATCGAAATCCGCAGCGGGGACTGCATCGGCGACCACACCTGGCATCTGAACGGGCTGGAGTACCGTGTCACGGGTGATATCGTCGTGCGGTCCACCGCAAATGGCGGGACAGGCACACTCACAATCGAGCCCGGCTGCACGCTGCGGTTTGCGCCTTCCACGGGAATCTACTGCGGGTACAGCTACTACGGATGGTATTTCGGGAAGATCGTTGCCGACGGCACGCCCGAAGACCCCATCACCTTCGCGGCGGTTGACGCCGCGGCCGGACACTGGAAGGGCATCTATCTGAGACCGGGCACAGC
>JAGVUD010000392.1 GCA_019136435.1 Armatimonadota bacterium
GACCAGAGTACAACCACCAGGATGCACAGAGAGGAGTTAACAGGTATGCGAACATCTCCCTGGAGATACGCAGCCGGGCTGATCTTGATTGCCGCGCTTGCGGCTTCTTTGGGGTGCGGGCGCCGTTCCGTTGGCACCGTCAACGGCAACAAGATCTCTCAGGACAGCTTCTACAAGAGGCTGCAGAGGTTCCCGATCGCCCCGCAGGTGAGCTTCCCGCCGCCCATTCAGCAGCAGGCCGCCGCCACGGTGCTGCAGCAGATGATCAGCGAGCAGCTTATGCTCGACCTCGCGAAGAAAGAAGGCGTACTGCCCAAGCAGGAACAGCTCGATCAGCGCAAGCGCGAGCTGAACGGCTCACTCACAGACGACGGGCGCGACCTGACCGCGCTCCTCAATCAGAGCGGGATGTCGCACCAGGAACTCGACGAGAGACTGAAGCCCGACCTCGCGCAGATGAACGTCCTCGCCAAGTATATCAAGGTGACGGACGATGAGGTCAAGAAGGCCTATCAGCAGGCTACGTCCCTCGCGAGCGACCAGAAGTTCAAGTCCATCTTCTTCGTGCCGGAGTCGGTGCACCTGCTGGGCATCCTGAACAAGGACAAAGACAAGATCGTCAAGGCTCAGAAGCAGCTCGCCAACGGCATCTCGTTCGGCGTCGTCGCCGAGCAGTTCAGCGAGGACCCGAAAACGAAGAGCAAGCGGGGCGAAATCGGCTGGATTCCGAAGCCCGACCCGGCCCGCCCGGCTATCCCGAACGTGCCGGCGGAGATCTACGAGAAGGCCTTCAGCCTTAAGGCTGGCCAGACGAGCGAGCCCTTCAAGGCCCAGGGACAGTGGATGCTGCTTCGCGTCGAAGACAAGCGCGCGGCGAAGATGAAGTCCTACGACCACGTCAAGGGCGTCATCCGCGACCGGATTCTGCAGAGCAAGGCCGCCAGCAACGAAAAGGTCCAGAAGGTCTTCAACGACTTCCAGAAGGACGCCAAGATCAACGTGACGATACCGGCCTACAAGGAGTTGTTCAAGCAGATCGCCGCACAGCTTGCGCCACAGGCGGGAGCCACCACCACAACTCCCAGCGCGCCGAAGCCCGGAAACTGATCCGAGCTTCATAAGAAACGGCGCAGATCTGTTTCAGACAGCAGCAACAGAGCCCCGGGAACCAATCCCCGGGGCTCTGTTCATTTCCGCCCGATGGTTCGCGGCCTCTAGCGCCTGCCGCGTCCGGTCCAGACCGAGTCTCCCCGCGCCGCCGCCCAGCCGGTGTTGATGCGCGGGTCGTACTTCCAGAGCCGCGCCACCGCCCAGTCCCACGCCTCCGGCTCGCTTTCGCAGTCCAGCCGGATGACGGGGAACAGCTTCGCGGGGCGTTCCCGGGGCAGCCCCAGTATCGTCAGGAAATCGTCCGTCTGGCTGAACTCCAGGTCCTGCCCCGTTGTGAGCAGGGTCGCCTGCTTCACGCGGGTCTTCAGCCCCGGCATCGTCAGCGACGCGTTGCCGTCCCAGAACCTGATGATAAGGTACAGCCGCCTGCCGCGCGCCGCCTGCCAGCCCCTGGTGATGAACTCTGTGACATCGCCGCGTCCCACGCCGTAGACGGCCTCGCCGTGCAGGCGCATCCACTCGCCGATGTCGCCCAGGCGCTCAACGAACTCCGGAGGCAGCGTTCCGTCCGGGCCGGGGCCCACGTTCAGAAGCAGATTGCCGCCCTTCACGGCCGACTCGATCAGAAACGTCAGAAGCAGGTCGGACGGACGCCACCACTCTCCGTTGGTGTACCCCCAGAGGCGCTGCGTCGTGACCTGGCAGGACTCCCAGAGCCGTTCCTCTGCCACAATCCTGTGCTCCGGCGTCCCGAAATCCCCGAGGTCGGCGTTCAGCCCGGCATCCTCGACCGCCGCCGCGTCGCCCTGCTCCCCGGGCTCCGACTTTCCGAGCCGGTTGTTGATGAGGATCTCAGGCTGCAGCGAGCGCATCGTCTCGATCAGCTCGCCCCTCCCAGAACGCGGGCACGCGCGCATCCATAAACGAGTAGTAAAGCCCGATGCGCAGTCCCTCCGCGCGGAACGCCTCGATGAACTCGCGCACGAAGTCGCGCTTCGGCGCCTGTGCGGCGCTGGTGTAGTCGGTCAGCTTCGAATCCCACAGACAGTAGCCGTCGTGATGGCGGGTGGTCAGGACGGCGTACTTCATGCCCGCGTCTTTGGCCACCCGCGCCCATTCGCGCGGGTCGCAGCGCCCTGGATTCCAGCGGCAGGCGGCGTCTTCGTACTCCGCCTGGTCCAGACGCTCGCGCAGAAGCACCTGCTCGCCGCGCCCGATTGCAGCGTAAGGTCCCCAGTGGATGAAGAGCCCGAAGCGCGATTCAGGGAACCAGCGCCAGTACTCGGGAATGCTGTCCATTTTCAACTGACCCCTTCCGATATCTGGTAGACTTCGCCCTTCGGCCCGGGCCTTCTAGCGCGAGAAGGGCGCGACGGGCGTCCACATTCCCGGAACGCTCTGCCCGCTCGTGAACACCTCGAAGTCCAGATAGTTGCCGAATGCTTCCCACACAGCGTCAGCGACGTCGCCGGCGGCGAATGCCGTGTGGTGCGGGAAGTGGCGGCAGAGGACGTCGCGGTACAGATCGGTCAGGTTGGGTATCCGCGCCCACCCGTACGCCCCGAATGTCTTCGCCTCGTTGTCCTCGAACCGCGCGGGAACGACAACGGCCTTGAAGGCGCCGCGCGTGTCCTGCGTAACCCGGGCGATCGTGATGGGGCCTTCCTTCGCCACGAATTCCGTGACGCCCCACGCGTTGTCGCGCCCGGTGTCGTTCGCGATGATCTCCTGCACCGCCATCCGCGGAGCAGTCTTCGCGAAGCTCGCCGGAAACACCCCGCAGTGCCAGATGTTCACCAGGTCCGGGTCGTCGTTGTGAACGTTGTTCCAGTCGGCAAGACCCGTCGAGTCCTGCGAAGCCAGGCGCAGCGAATGCATCGAGAGCGCGCCCAGGATGTCCGACTCGCAAGCGCAGGGGATGCCCTCGTCACCCAGGCGGCCCATCACCGTGCATGAGCAGATGCCGAGGTTCGCCTGAATGCTCGTCCAGCACTGGATCGCGAGGGCGTCCAGGTCGAAATCGCGCACGAACCCCCGCAGAAACACTTCCAGCCGCGCCTGCTTGTTGACCGCTTCGCCCGGCGCGGACGCGACATCGGTGTACCCGGAGATCGCCTTGACGGCCTCCTGCACTTCGGGGGCGTTCGGGTCCATGCGCTCAACGGCCCCGATGGCTTCGGAAAGATCGAGCGTCACCGTCGTGACTCCCAGCCTCGCCTGCAGCGACTTCTCGTCGAACCGGCAGGTCCAGAAATCGTTCGGCCGCGCGCCGATCTGGCCGTACCGGGCACCCCGGACTCCGTTCACGACGCGGCAGACAGCGGAGAAGCGCTGAAGCTCTTCCGCAAACGATGCGTCGCCCGGGAAGCAGACCGGAACGCGCGCGACGGTGTATTTCGCGTCTATCTGACGGAGAGCCTCGCCGATGGAGAGCAGCCCGCAGAACGAGTCCCGCCGCGGCGTGCTCATCGTAAGCGCTTCCTCTTCCTGGCAGGCGAAGATCAGCACCGGTACATTCAGCCCGGTTTCCTTGACCGCGACCGCCACCGACTGCTCGTCGCCGAAGTTGACCGCCGCGACGATGATGCCCTGCACGCCCCTGTCGCGGAAGAGCTTCGCGCAGGCCTTCGCCTCGGCGTAGGTGCCGACGGTTCCGGCGTTCGTCATCGTTTCGTCCGGCGCCACGGCCTCGATTCCCGCCTTCTCCATCGCGGCAATCGTCGCCGCTCTCATCTTTGCCGCGAGCTCGTCGCTGAAGAAGCCGCGGTTCGCGGCAATCAGACCCATCGCTATCTTCTGCATGCTTTTACTCCGTTCGAGTTGCATTCGATTCCTGGAAGTACTCCGCCGTCTCACCGTCATTGTCCTTCGCCATGCGCTGCACGGCAACCTCGGGGCAGGACTCGAAGAACCTGCAGCTGAAGCAGTCTTTCCAGATTTTCTGCGGAAAAGCGGAGCGGGCCACGCGCTCGAAGCCCAGCCGCTCGAAAAACACAGGCTTGGCGGTTAGCGCGAATACGCGTCGGATGCCCAGTTGACCGGCCTCTTCCACGCACGCCTCCACAAGCCCGCGGCCGAGCCCCGTCCCCTGCGCCTCGGGGGCCACCACCAGCGACCGCACCTCGGCCAGGTCTTCGCCCATCACCTTCAGCGACGAGCATCCCAGCACCGCCCCGCCGTCCGACGCCACAAAGAAATCGCGCACACACTCATAGAGTTCGTCGAGCGAGCGCGGCAGCACGTCACCCACCTCGGCGCGGGAGTTGACGAGGCGCGCTATGGCCGGAATGTCCGCCGTTCGCGCTTTACGAATCTGCATCCTGCCCCAGCTCTTCCGCCGCCAGCCTTTCGACCTGGAGGACAAGTTCGTCAACCATTGCGTCCGCGGAAACCCTGCCGAGTGCCTCGCCCCTCGCGAAGATGAGGCCGACGCCCGCCCCGCCCGCAAGGCCCACGTCCGCCGTCCTCGCTTCGCCCGGGCCGTTCACGACGCACCCCATCACCGCCACGCGAAGCGGCCGGCTCGTTTCGATGTGCGCCACGCGGGCCTTGACCGCCTCCGCTGTCGCCTGCAGGTCAATTTCGCAGCGCCCGCAGGACGGGCACGCCACAATCGTGATTCCCCCCTCCCGAAGCTCCATGCATTTCAGGAGTTCGCTGCCCACGCGTATCTCCTCCACCGGGTCCGCGGTCAGCGAAACGCGGAGCGTGTCGCCCATCCCCATAGCCAGCATCGCGCCGATGCCCGCCGACGACCGGATGGTGCCCTCGAACAGCAGACCCGCCTCGGTGATGCCCAGATGGAACGGGTAGTCCACAATCTCGGCCATGAGCCGGTAGGCCTCGATTGTCGCCGGCACATCGAACGACTTGAGCGAGATCACGATGTCGTGAAACCCTTCGTCTTCCAGAACCCGCACCTCGTCGAGCGCGCTTCTCACAAGCGCTTCCGGGCAGGGCGGCCCGTACTTCGACACATCGAGCGAGCCGGCATTCGCGCCGACGCGGATGGGAATCTTCCTCTCGCCCGCCGCGCGAACGACCTCGCGGATCTTACCGGGGTCGCGGATATTGCCCGGGTTGAGCCGCAGCTTGTCTATGCCGGCTTCAATGGATTCGAGCGCCAGGGTGTGGCTGAAGTGGATGTCGGCAACGAGCGGCACGCTCACTTGCGCGCGGATATCGGCGAGTGCGGCCGCGTCTTTGTGGTGCGGTACGGCAACGCGCACGATGTCCGCCCCAGCTGCCGCAAGCTCGTTGACCTGCCGCACGGTCGCATCGATGTCATGTGTCCGGGTTGTACACATGGACTGCAGGGACACCGGCGTTTCGCCGCCGATCCCCACTCCGCCCACGTTCACCATCCGGGTCTTGCGGCGGGTTATCATTTCGTGCAGTCTGATGCGGTCATGGGCGCGCCGCTAACGGGCCATCGGCAGCAGCGACGTGATATCTTTAGCGAGCACGAGCACGATGATGACAGCGAGCACGGCCAGCCCGAACGTCAGCGCGGCATTCTGAGCCCGCGCGCTCAGCTTCCGCCCCCGCGCAACCTCAACCAGAAGCAGAAGGATATGCCCGCCATCCAGCACCGGAATCGGCAGCAGATTGAGCACGGCGAAGTTCAGGCTCAGCCCGGCCGTCAGAATCACCAGATGCGCAATGCCACTCTCGGCCGCCTGATGCGTGGCGTTGATGATCGCTATCGGCCCGCCAGCCTCCTTCGCGATGCGCTTCGAGAACACGACCGACAGGAGCTGCTTCACCATGTTGTAGCTCAGGATCGTGCCCTTCTCGATGGACTCAACGAAGCCGACCCGCTTCAGGCTGGGACTCGGGTTGAAGCCCAGCTTGCCGACGGTGAGGGTCTTGCCCCCGCCTTTCGGATCGGGGATCTCAGTCGGACGGGGCGTTCCGTAGAGGGTGACGGAGTTGTTTTCGCGATTGACGACCACCGGGACCCGCTTGCCGGGGTTCGCCTCGATAGCCTTCATCATCTCCTCGCCCGTGCGTATTGGTTTGCCCGCGATGGAGACGATCTGGTCACCGGCCTTCAGGCCCATCTCGGCGGCGGGCGTGCCGGCGATGACGTTGCTGACTTCGGCCTTCGGGCCGCCGAGCGGCAGCCCCACCGTCATGCCGAGCGAGCAGAACAGAACATAGGCGAACACAAAGCTCGCCAGGGGACCCGCGAAGATGACGAGCATCCGCTTCCAGACCGACTGAGCGTTGAATCCGTCCGGCGGACTCTCCTCGCCCGGATCCATTCCGGCGATCCGCACGAACCCGCCCGCGGGGATGGGCCGGAGGTTGTACTCCGTTCCCCCGCGCGTGAGAAGCGTCAGCTTCTTCGTGCCGAAGCCGACCGCAAACTCCTCAACCCGCATGCCCGTCGCCTTGGCGGCCAGAAAGTGTCCCAGCTCGTGGGCTACGACGAGGACAATTATGACAGCGATTACACTCAGTACTGGTATCAAGGGCTATTGAACTCCCTGCTTCCCGGCCCGGGACACCCCCCTGCCCCGGCTCACCGCCCACGGCTACAGTTTACCACCGCCCGGGACGCTTCCGCCGGGCGGCGCGGGTCAGCGCATGCGTCGCACGCACTGCGCGGCGCGCTCGCGCGCCCACCTGTCACTTTCAACAACGGCGTCGAGCCCCGGGTTCGCGCCGACTTCCGCGCTGTCCATAACTTCGGACACAACATCCGCTATCTTGAGGAATCCGATCTCACCCGCCAGAAACGCTTCCACCGCGACGTCGTCCGCCGCGCACATGATCGCGGGCATCGTGCCGCCCGCAGCGGCCGCCTGCCTTGCCAGCCGCAGGCAGGGGAACTTATCTTCGTCCGGCGCGCGGAACTCCAGCGGCCCGCAGGTGAGCAGATCGAGCTTCGGCAGCCCCGTATCGGGGCGCTCGGGGTAGAGAAGCGCATACTGAATGGGCAGCCGCATGTCCGGCAGCCCCAGCTGCGCCTTGACGCTGCCATCGCCGAACCGCACAAGCGAGTGGACAATGCTCTTCGGGTGAATCACCACATCCACCCGGGCAGCCTCAACGCCGAACAGGGCTTCGGCTTCCAGAATCTCGAGCCCCTTGTTCATCAGCGTCGCCGAGTCCACGGTGATCTTGCGGCCCATCTTCCAGGTGGGATGGTCGAGCGCCCTCTCCGGGGTTATGGCCGCCATCTCTTCGCGGGTGGCGTTCGCGAACGGCCCCCCGGACGCGGTCAGGATGATGCGGTCAATGCACCCTTCGGGCTCGCCGGCAAGACACTGGAAGATCGCGGAGTGCTCGCTGTCAACCGGCACCATCATGGCGCCGCCGGCGTTCAGAGCCTCCCGCACGATCGGCCCCGCCGCGACGAGCACCTCTTTGCTGGCGATGCCGATGCTCTTGCCCGTGCGCGCGGCGGCAAGCGTCGGCGCAAGCCCCGCGAACCCCTGCACCGCAACCACGACCGTGTGAACCGCTTCAGCGGAGGCCGCCTGCGCGAGGCCCTGATCTCCCCACAGAACCCGCGCGCCGCTGCCCGTCAGGCGCGATTCCAGCTCCCGCGCGCCCTGTTCTGTCCCGGCGACGAGCATTTCCGGGCGAAACTCCCGCGCCTGCTCGGCCAGAAGCGCGATGTTCGAGCCGCCGGAGAGACTGTGAACGCGAACACGGCCCTGCAGACGCCGGACGACATCCAGCACCTGTGTGCCGACAGACCCCGTGCTGCCCAGCACGCTGATGGCGCGGGGCGCCCCGGCGTCTTCCGGAAGCTGCTGGGCGAGGGAGGGTGCGGAGGACTTCACTTCTGGCCCGACGGGGCGGGAACTCCGCCGAACTTGCGCACGCGGCTCTGATAGTCCGCGATCGCCTTCAGCAGGTCCGCCTCTGCGAAATCGGGCCACAGCACCGGAGTGACGTGAATCTCGGAGTAGGCGATCTGCCACAGCAGGAAGTTGGAGACGCGCATCTCGGCCGCCGTGCGGATCAGCAGGTCGGGGTCGGGCAGGTCGGGCTGGTACAGCGACTTCGAGACCAGCTCCTCGTCTATCGCCTCCGGCGAAAGCTCGCCGTCGGCCACCCGCCGGGCGATGCTCTGTACCGCGTCGGCAATCTCGGCGCGTCCGCCGTAGTTGACCGCAAGCGTCAGGACAAGGCCGGGGTTGTTCTTCGTGCGCTCGATGTCGGCAAGCAGCGCCTCGCGCACGAAATCGGGGAGGCCCTCCATGCGCCCGCTCACGCGAAGCTGGACGCCCTCATCGGTGAGCCTGCGCAGTTCTCTGTGAGCCGCCGCGGCGATGAGGCGCATGATGCCCGACACCTCATCCTGCGGGCGGCGCCAGTTCTCAGCCGAGAAGGTATACAGCGTCAGCGCGCGCACGCCGGCATCCGATGCCACGCGGACAATGCGGGTGACGGTCCGGTAGCCCCGGCGGTGCCCTTCCAGCCGGGGCAGCCCGCGCTGCTGGGCCCACCTTCCGTTGCCGTCCATAATGATGGCGACGTGCCCGGGAATCCGGTCCGGATCCACTCCGGCGCTCGTCAGCTTTCTGCGCTGGTTGTCGGGCAAGCAGCTCTCCTCACATGCGGGAGCCGCCGGGGGTCGCCTGACATCGGGTCAGGAGCGGCGGGCGCTCAGACCTCCAGCAGCTCGGCTTCTTTGTGTTTCTGAAGCCGGTCTATCTCCTCGATGTATTTGTCCGTGAGCTTCTGCACCTGGTCCTGCGTGCGGCGCGAGTCGTCCTCGGATATCTCAGACGCCTTTTCCTGATGCTTCAGTTTGTCATTCACGTCGCGGCGGATGTTCCGGATAGCCACACGGTGATCTTCAGCTTTCTTGTGAAGCTGCTTGATCATCTCCCTGCGCCGCTCTTCGGTCAGGTACGGGATGTTGAGACGCACGACGTTCCCGTCGCTCGTGGGGGTGATTCCCAGATCGGACGCCATAATCGCCTTTTCGATCATCGCGATGGTCTGCTTGTCCCACGGCGCGATAACGATCTGCCTGGGCTCGGGCACGCTTATCGCCCCAAGCTGGTTGATCGGCATCGGGGTGCCATGGTAGTTCACCATGATATGATCGAGCAGCGCCGGGTTTCCCCGGCCCGTCCGCAGCGTCTGGAAGTCCTCCTGCGCTACTTCCACAGCCCTCTTCATCCGGTGCTCAACGTCTTTCAGAATCTCAGCCGTCAAGGTACGCTCCTTCCAACATAAGTGCCTATGTCATCCCGGAGAACGACATCCCGGATGTTCCCGGGCCGCGTGATGTTGAATACAACAATCGGCAGGTCGTTCTCCTGGCAAAGCGTAAACGCCGTAAGGTCCATAATGCGGAGGCCGCGGGTGATGGCCTCCATGTAGTCTATGCGCTCGAACTTCACGGCGCCGGGGTTCTTGCGCGGGTCGCAGTCGTACACGCCGTCCACGTTGGTCCCTTTCAGAACCGCCTCGGCGCCTATCTCCACCGCGCGCAGCGCGGCCGCGGTGTCGGTCGTAAAGTACGGGTTGCCCGTTCCCGCCGCCAGAATCACCACCCGCCCCTTTTCGAGGTGGCGGATGGCGCGCCTGCGGATGTACGGCTCGGCGACCTGCGCCATGTTGATCGCGGTCTGAACCCGCGTATCCACGCCATGCTGTTCCAGGACGCCCTGAAGGGCCAGCGCGTTAACCACCGTCGCCAGCATCCCCATGTAGTCGCCGGACGCGCGGTCGATGCCGGCGCTGGCGGCCTGCTCTCCGCGGATGATGTTTCCACCGCCCACGACAATGGCCACATCCACGCCGCTCTCGCGCAGGGCTTTGATCTCCTCCGCGATGCCCCCCAGAAAGCCGAAGTCCAGGCCGCTCTTCTGGCTGCCAGAAAACGACTCACCCGAGAGCTTCAGCAGCACTCGTTTCCACCGGCGCTGTCCGGTCACCTAGGAGGCTGCCTCCTCCGCGCCGGGCTGGACCTCGGCCTCGCCCACCGACCAGCGGATGAAGCGCTTCACTTCGATCTTCTCGCCGATCTTGCCGACGACCTCGGTCACAAGCTGCTTGACGGTCTGGCCTTCGTCCTGGATGAACGGCTGGTCCATCAGCACTTTCTCGGCAAAGAACTGCTTCTCGAGCCGTCCCTCGACGATCTTCTCCAGTGCCGCGGCGGGCTTGCCCTGCTCTTCGGCCCACGCCTTGTGCACAGCGCGCTCGCGCTCGATCTCCTCAGCCGGAACGTCCTCCCGGCACAGATACACGGGCCTGGTCCAGGCGATGTGCATCGCCAGCTTGTGCGCCAGTTCCTTAAAGTCCTCGTTCTTTGCGACAAACGGCGTCTCGCACCCGAGTTCGAGCATCACGGCGATCTGCCCGCCTGTGTGAACGTAGGTCTCGATGATACCTTCGGACGCCTGCCGGTCCTGCCGCTTGGCGGCCACGGCCTGTCCCTTCTGCCGAAGGAGGTCGGTCGCCTTGTCGAAGTCGCCGCCGGTCTCCTCCAGAGCCCGCTTGCAGTCCATCATTCCCGCTCCGGTGGACTCGCGGAGTGCTTTCACGGTTGCAGCATCAATTGCCAAGTCTGAATCTCCGATTCCGTTGTAAACCTGGAGCGGCCCTCACGCGCGGGCGGCTCCGTCTTCCTGTCTCAGTCGAATGCGAAACTTGTCCGGCGCTATTCGGCCGCGACTTCGCCAGCGGTTTCCGGCGCTGCCGGCGCGTCAGCGGAGGGTTCCTCGGGCGCGGCCTCGGCCTTGGGCTTGCGGGTCCGCGGCTTCTTCACAGGCGCCGCCGCTTCGGCGGCAGCCGGAGCCGGCTCAACCGCGGGGGCGGCCGCTTCTTCGGCTGCCAACTCGGCCGTCACGGCTTCGGCCTCGGGGGAGGCCTCCTCGGGCTTCTCGGCGGCCACGGGCTCACCGGTGAACTCCGCAACCTCCTCGGCGGTCGCCTCGGTGGGCTCGGCTTCCTCTTCCAGAGGCTCCACGTCCTCGCCCTGCCATTCGATCTGCTTGACCTCGACAACGGCTTCGCACATCTTCTGGCACATCAGCTTAATGGCACGGATGGCGTCGTCGTTGCCCGGGATCACCCAGTCCACCTCGTCGGGATCGCAGTTCGTGTCCACGATGGCAACGACCGGGATTTCGAGCTTGCGGGCTTCAGCAAGCGCGATGCGCTCTTTCTTGAGGTCCACGATAAAGATGGCCCCGGGAAGCTCGGGCATGTCTTTGATGCCGCCGAGATACCGCTCCAGGCGGTCTTTTTCCTCGCGCAGCAGGCTGGCTTCTTTCTTGGTGAGCTTGTCGAAGCCGCCCTCGGCGTCCAGGGTCGTCAGTTCGTTCAGCCGCGCGATGCGGTCCTTAATGGTGCGGTAGTTCGTAAGCATGCCGCCGAGCCAGCGCTGGTTGACCCAGTACATGCGGCATCTCCGCGCGGCTTCCTCCACCGCGTCCTGCGCCTGCTTCTTGGTGCCGACGAACAGGATAGGCTTGTCTTCGGTGGCGACCTGCTGGATGAACGAGCGGGCTTCCTCGAAGAGCTTCAGCGTCTGGTGGAGATCAATAATGTAGATACCGTTGCGTCCCCCGTAGATGTAACGCTTCATCTTGGGGTTCCAGCGGTTCGTGCGGTGACCGAAGTGAACTCCTGCCTCGAGGAGTTCCTTCATTGTGATACTCGGCAAGTTTTTCCTCCGATTGGTTCCTTGCCGCGCGGGCGCAAAGCCCGGGCGGCGACGTTGTTCCGCTTCGTCCCGGTCAGCACCGGACTCCCCGGGAGGGGCGCCCGGACCCGCCGACTGGTCAGCAGGACTGAGAAATAGGCCGCGGCCCCTGAAGGCCGCAGACCAGCAGGGGACTTTAGCACAAACACAGCCCGCCGCGCAAGGTCTCCAGTCTGAGGCGTCCGGCCCGCCCGGCAGGCCGGACACGCAAGGGGCTTTCGCTTTCGTGTCCTCACTTTCTGTATAATACCTGCTGACATGAAGAAGGTCGTGAGCGTCAGTCTCGGAAGCGCGAAGGGTGACTTTCAGACGACGGTCCGCTATCTCGGGCAGGACATCGAGATCAGCCGCACCGGCACGAACGGCAGCCTCACCGGGTACGCCGCAAAGCTCCGCGAGCTGGACGGCAAGGTGGATGCAATCGGGCTCGGCGGCGCCGATATGTACGTGTACGCGGGCGGGCGGCGCTACACGTTCCGCGAGATCAGCAAGCTTGCGGCGCTGGTGAAGCAGACGCCGGTCGTGGACGGCAGCGGGCTGAAGAACACGCTGGAGCGCGAGTGCGTCCGCTATCTCAACGCGCGCGGCATTGTCCATTTCAGCGAAGTGAACACGCTGATGGTGTGCGCGGTGGACAGGTTCGGGATGGCCGAGGAGATTGCCGCCGGCGGCGGCCCCGCCATCTACGGAGACCTGATGTTCGCGCTGGGGCTGCCGATTCCGATCCGGTCGTTTGGCCTCATCAGGCCGCTCGCCGCGCTCATCCTGCCGGTGGCGGTGAGGCTGCCGTTCCGGTGGCTTTATCCGACGGGGCCGAAACAGGATGTGGCGCGCCCGCGGTTCGGGTGGGCATACTCGTGGGCGGATGTGATCGCCGGCGACCGGCACATGATCCGCCGCCGCATGCCGGAGGGCGAAGGGTCGCTCGCGGGCAAGACGATTATCACCAACACGACCACGGCGGAGTTTCGGGACGAGATTGCACGACGCGGCGCGAAGCGGCTCATCACGACGACCCCCGCCTTCGGGGGGCGCTCGCCGGGCACAAACGTGATGGAAGCGGCGATCGTGGCGGCCTCGGGCAGCGGCGCGCGCAGCCTGACGCCGGACGACTTCAGCCGCATGCTGGAAGAACTCCACTGGAAGCCGGAGGTTACCGAGCTATGAATATGATGCACGGATATGGAAAGGGCGCGGGCATGGTTCTCGCATTGATGGTTCTGGTTCTCGTTCTGGCGGCGCTGCCGTCCCGGGCGCAGGACTCCGGCGCCACCGGCGTCAGCGCAAAGAGCTTTGAGCGCAGGATTACGCTGTCGGTGGGCGCGGACTACCTGCTGTTTCTGCCGAAAGATTACACCGCGAACAGCGACAAGCGCTGGCCGCTGATACTCTTCCTGCACGGAGCGGGCGAGCGCGGCAGCGACGTGCAGAAGGTGAAGATCCACGGACCCATCAAGGTGGCGGAGGCGAAGGGAGACTTCCCGTTCATAGTCGCCGCTCCGCAGTGCCCGGAAGGGGTCTGGTGGGACAGCAAGCTGGACACGCTCTTTGCGCTGCTCGACGAGCTTGCCGACAACTACCGGATTGATGAGGACCGCGTTTATTTGACCGGGCTGAGCATGGGCGGATTCGGCACCTGGGCGCTGGCCATGGCCGAGCCTCAGCGTTTCGCCGCCATCGCCCCCATCTGCGGCGGCGGAAACGCGTTCACTGTGGGCGCAATCAAGAATCTGCCCGTCTGGGTATTCCACGGCGGGAAGGACACCACCGTGCCGCTCAAGCGTTCCGAAGAGATGGTGGCGGCGCTGAAGAATGCGGGCGCGCCGGAGGTGAAGTTCACCGTGTATCCCGAGGCCGGGCACGACTCGTGGACCGAGACGTACAACAACCAGGCGCTGTACGACTGGTTCCTGGCCCACAAGCGCAAGCCGGCCGAACCCGCAAAGGCCCCGGAGGCGTCTGAGTAGAGAGACGCCGCGCGCGGCCCGCTTACCCCATGGAACGATTTGCCTTCATCATACATCCCCTGAGCGCGAAGGACGTCGCGCGGCAGTATCCGGTTGCGAAGTACCTGCCCGATCGCCTGGTCGAATGGGCGATCACGCACAAGGACCCGTTTGTCGTGAGCCACATCACCGGCATTCGCGCGGCGGACGGGACCGAGGCCGAGGGCTGGTTCATCGGCTGCCCGCTTACGCCGCGCCAGCTCCTTTCGCTGCCCGAGGAGGAGGTGTGGAAGCGGCTTGTGATAGCGGCGCGGCTGGCCGAGGAGCGGGGCGCGAAGATCATGGGTCTCGGGGCGTTCACGTCGGTGGTCGGCGACGGCGGCGTGACGCTCAGCAAGAGGGTGAAGATCGCCATCACGACCGGCAACAGCTACACGGTCGCCACGGCAGTCCAGGGCGCCAGGCGCGCCGCGGAGATGCTCGAGATTCCCCAGCACGAAGCGCGCGTGGCGATTGTGGGGGCGACCGGCTCCATCGGCAAGACCTGCGCGAAGGTGATGGCGCGGGACTATCCCGAAATCGTGCTTGTGGGCCGAAGCGTCGAGAAACTCGAAGCGCTGGCGGCCGAGATACGCGAAGGCTCGGCGGCACATGTGAGCATCAGCACATCGGTGGCGGACAGCCTGCCTTCGGCGGACATCGTCGTGACCGTTTCGAGCGCCGTGGACGCGATCGTGCTGCCCGAGCATCTGAAGCCGGGGGCGGTCGTCTGCGACGTCGCGCGGCCGCGGGATGTGTCGGTGCGCGTGGCGAGGGAGCGCGACGACGTGCTGGTGATCGAGGGCGGCGTCGTGGACCCGCCCGGCGAAGTAGACTTCCACTTCGACTTCGGTTTTCCGCCCGGCAAGGCGTACGCCTGCATGTCCGAGACGATGGCGCTCGCGCTGGCGGGGCGCTACGAGAGCTTCACGCTCGGCAAGGACGTGTCGGTGGAGCAGGTGGACGAGATCACGGCGATGGCGGAATCGCAGGGGTTCCGGCTGTCGGGCTTCCGCAGCTTCGAGCGCGCCGTTGACGACGCGGATATCGAGCGCATCATCGAAAACGCCAGAAACAGGCGCGGGACGAAGCAGCCGGCCTGACGGGCGCCGGGCAGGGCAACGCGCCCCCGCAAGAGAAGTTCAGATTCGTCGAACAAGGCATTCTGAGGAGAAGCAAGGATGAGAAAAATCAGATCAGGCATCATCGGGACCGGGTTCATCGGCCCGGCGCACATCGAGGCCGCGCGGCGGCTGGGATTCGTCGAGGTCGCCGCGCTCGCGGAGATGGACCAGGCGACGGCGGACGCTAAGGCAAAGCAGCTTTCTATCGCCCAGGCGTACGGCGACTACAAGAAGCTGCTCGCCGACCCCTCCATCGAGGTCGTGCATCTGTGCACCCCGAACACGCTGCACTACCCGCTCGCGGTGGAGGCGCTGAAGGCGGGCAAGCATGTTTTCAGCGAGAAGCCGCTCGCGATGAACTCGAAGGAGTCGGCCGAGCTGGTGCGGCTGGCGAAAGAGACGGGCAAGATCAACGCGGTTGACTTCAACTACCGCTTCTATCCGCTGAACCAGGAGACCCGGCAGCGGGTGCAGTCGGGAGAGTATGGCCGGCCGCTGGTGATTACCGGCAGCTACCTGCAGGACTGGCTGCTTCTGGCGACCGACTACAACTGGCGCATCGAGCCCGAGGCCGGCGGCGAGAGCCGGGCGGTGGCCGACGTCGGCAGCCACTGGTGCGATCTGCTGATGTACATCACCGGGCAGAAGATTACGCGGGTGTATGCCGATCTGGCTGTAATCCACAAGACCCGCATGAAGCCGAAGAAGGCCATCGAGACCTACGCCGGCAAAGAACTGACGCCCGAAGACTACGAGCCGGTGCCCGTGACGACCGAAGACTATGGAACGGTGCTGTTCGAGATGGACGGTGGCACGCGCGGGACGTTTACGGTGTGCCAGGTTGCGGCGGGCCGCAAGAACCGGCTGTACTACGAGATTGACTGCGAGAACGCCGCGTTCGCCTTCGACCAGGAGGACGTGGAGCGGCTGTGGATCGGCCGCAGGGACGGCGCGAACCAGGTGCTGATGCGCGACGCCTCGCTGCTCTCAGCCGAGGCGAAGGCCTGCACGAGCTACCCCGGCGGGCACCCGGAAGGGTATCCGGACGGTCTCAAGAACTTCATGAAGGCCTTCTACACGTTCGTCGCCGAGGGCGGCGATCCGAACGGCGGCAAGGTCCCCTTCCCGACCTTTGTGGACGGACACAACGAAATCGCCATCGTCGAGGCGGTTCTGGCGTCCGGCAAGTCGAAGCAGTGGGAGGATGTGAAGTACTGACGCGGATCGCGGGCAAGCCGTTTTGCGGCCGCCTGAGGTCATAATAGGAGCGGAACGAGGCGCCGGACCAACCGTTCGTGCGTTGCGGCAGGGATAGATTCCGCTTCCCGCGAAGTACACTGATTGCGCGGGGCGCGGCGTCTCGCGTCTTGGGGGGTGCGGCACATAACTACTGGAGGCACATTTGAGCACTGATACAATTTCGCGCCGCGATTTTCTTATCGGGGCGGGCGCGGTTTCGGCCGGCGTTTTTCTGCTGAATCAGGAGATTCTGGCGGACGCGGCGGCGGCCCCCGCTCCGGCCGGCCCGCCGGTGGGCATCGGGGTCATCGGGCTCGGGCTGCAGGGCAGGGACATCCTGACCGCGCTCGGCGGCCTGGCCACGGCATCCGTTGTCGCCATCTGCGACACCTACGAGCCCTATGCCAAGAGGGCTCTGGAGACGGCCGCCAAGGCGACGTCCTTCACGGACTACAAGAAGCTTCTGGAGCATCAGGGCGTGGAAGCCGTCATCGTCGCCACGCCGAGCCATCAGCACAAGCAGATTGTTCTGGACGCACTCGCGGCGGGCAAGCACGTTTATTGCGAGTCGCCGATCGCCAGCACCGTGGACGAAGCAAAAGAGATCGCGAAGGCGGGGCTCGCGGCGAAGCAGGTGTTCCAGGCCGGGCTGCAGCTTCGGTCAAGCCCCCTGCGCAAGCATGTCTTCAGTTTCGTCAAGTCTGGCGTACCGGGCGCGATAGGCCAGGGGCGCGCGCAGTGGCACAAGAAGCAGAGCTGGCGCAGAATGGCGCCGACGCCCGAGCGCGAGGCGGAGTTGAACTGGCGCCTCAAGAAGGAAACGAGTTCGGGACTGCTCGGCGAGGTCGGCGTTCACCAGATAGATGTCTTGAACTGGTACGTCAATCAGCTCCCGGTGGCGGTGACGGCGTTCGGAGGCATCCGCAAATGGACGGATGGCAGGGACGTGGCCGACACGGTACAGGCTGTGTTCGAGTACCCTGAGCAACTCAACGTCGTGTTCGACGCGACGATGGTGAATTCGTACGAAGGCGCGTACGAGTGCATGTACGGGAGCGAGGCGGCGATTATGCTGAAAGGCGAGCGCGGCTGGATGATCAAGGAAGTGGACTCGGCCATGCTCGGGTGGGAGCCGTACGCTCACAAAGAGAAAGTGGGCGACGAGACGGGCATCGCGCTCGTCGCCAACGCGACCAAGATCATCGCCCAGGGCAAGGAGCCCGGCAAGGAGGACGTTGACTCGAAGAAGGATGCGCTCTACTATGCCATGGAAGAGTTCGCGGCCGCGGTCCGGGGCGGAGCGAAACCGGAGGCCGGCCCTCAGGCGGGCTACGCGGCCGCAGTGTGCGCAATCAAGGCGAATGAGGCCTTGCTGAACGGCGCAAAGGTCACATTCCAGAAGGAATGGTTCGACCTCGCCTGATTACATAGGCAGTGACGTTTGGCCGGCGGCGCCGGCGGACGGCAATAATTACGTGTGTTGTGGAAGGTACTAGGTAATGGATCTGGAAAAGAAGAGCACAGACGCGAAGAACTTTTCGCGCAGGGACTTTCTGAAGGCCGCCGGAGCTACGGCGGCAGGCCTGGCGGTGACGTCGGTGGCGAAGAGCCCCGTCTACGCGGTTGCGCCCGCGCGCGTGATCGGCGCGAACGACCGCATCAACATCGGGCATATCGGCGTCGGCGGCATGGGCGGCGGCCATGTGAACATGGTCAAGGAGCAGCCCGCTGAGGTGAACGTCAAGTCTATCGCGGTCTGCGATGTCTTCGACAAGCGCGCCCTGGCGAATGCCAACCACGCCGGTCTCCCCGCCAGCATGGCGTTTCGCGACTACAAGAAGGTCCTCGAAATCAAGGGCCTGGATGCCGTCATCATCGGGACCCCCGAGCACTGGCACGCGCCCATCGCCATCGCCGCGATGGAGCAGGGCATTCACTGCTACATCGAGAAGCCGATGTGCCGCACCCTCAAGGAGACCGAGCAGCTTCTCGAGACCGCGAAGCGCACCAAGTGCGTTGTGCAGGTCGGGTCGCAGGGCTGCAGCGACGCGAAGTGGCACACCGCTGGCGAGCAGATCAAGAAGGGCAAGATCGGCAAGGTCGTCCTGAGCCAGGGCGGGTACTGCCGCAACAACCCGAGTGGCGAGTGGAACTATGGCATCGACGGCGACGCCAAACCGGGCGTGAACCTCGACTGGGACGCGTGGCTCGGCAAGACCGGCAAGAAGATTGCCTGGAACCCGGAGCACTACTTCCGCTGGCGCAAGTATCGCCGGTATTCCGCCGGCATCCTGTCGGACCTGTTCCCGCACAGGCTGCATCCGCTGATGATCGCCTGCGGCGCGGACTACCCGACGCAGGTTATGACCGTCGGCTCGATCATTGCGACCCCGGACCGCGACGTGGCCGACACGACTCAGTGCCTCGTGCAGTTCCCGAACGGCTCGCAGATGATCCTGATCGGCTCCACCGTCAACGAGACCGGCCCCGAGGACCTGATTCGCGGAACGAAGGCCGACATCTACTTCGGCGGCGGCAAGGTTCAGATCAGGCCGCAGCGCCCGTTCGTGGATGAGATTGACCAGGAAGACGTCGAGATCGTCGGACCCGGCGAGAACCAGAGCGAGCATCAACGCAACTGGTTCCACTGCATTCGCACCGGCGAGACCCCGAACTGCAACATTGACCTCGCGGCCAAGGTGCAGACGGTGGTCTGCCTTGCCGAGATGGCCTGGCTGCAGGGCAAGACGATGAATTTCGATCCGATCAAGAAGAAGATCGTCTAGCCGCAGACGGAAGAAGACTGTTGACAGAGACCGGGGGCCCGGACGGGTCCCCGGTTTTTTTCGCGTCCCGCCGCGCCATTCTGGTATGATGCGGGCTATGGACGACCGGGGGCTGGTGATGGTTTCGCGGCACGCGATGGCGACGCGCTTCGAGATTGCGCTCGCCGGCGCCGAGCCCCACCGCCTGCGCGCGGCCGGAGAAGAGGCGCTGGACGAAATATCGCGCGCCGAAGAGATGTACAGCGCCTTCCTCCCCTCCAGCCTGACCTACCACATCAACGAGCGCGCGGGACTGCGTCCAGTCAGGATCGGTCACGAAGCCCTGCTGGGCCTGGAGGGCATCGTCGCTATGTGCAGGGCCACAGGCGGCGCGTTCGACGTCACCGTTCGCCCGCTTCTGCGCGCCTGGGGGCTGACGGGCGAACGCGAACCGGGCACGGACGCCGAGATCGAGGAGGCGCGCGCGCTCACCGGGACGCATCACATCAAGCTCGGGTGGGATGACTGGACAGTCTCGTTCGACAGGCCCGGCGTGGAACTCGACTTCGGGGCTGTCGGCAAGGGGGTGGCCCTCGACAGCGCAGCCGCGGCTCTCAGGCAGTGCGGCGTTTTGTCGGGCCTGATTCACGGAGGAACGAGCAGCGCGACGGCAATCGGAACCCATGGCGACAGCCGGGGCTGGCGCGTGGCAGTCGCGGATCCGTACGACCCCGGCCGGGCGCTGGCTGAGACCTGGCTCTACGACAGCAGCCTGGGCGTCTCGTGCAACGCCGGGAAGACCGTGGTGCGGAACGGCGAGGTTGTGGGCCACATTATTGACCCGCGAACGGGCCGCCCCGCCCAGGGCGCCGTGCTGGCTGCCGTTGCCGCGCGGGATGCCGCGTTCTGCGATGCTTTCTCCACAGCGCTCGTCGTGCTGGGAGAGGAAGGCCTGGAGATTCCCGAACTGTGCAGCGGCGCAGTGAGCTGCCTTGTTGCCTTGCGGCGCGGCGACGGCGGCTTGAACATCGTCACAACCGGCTCGTACTGGCAGGGCGAAAGCCCGGGGCCGCTCATTCCCGAACAGGAGGGTATTTCCGAACCGTGACCCGCAGATTGATGAATAGCTATAGCTGGACGTCTCCTTCGTCGCGTCTGAAGTGGGTGCTCGGGCTCTTCGCAGCGGTGGGGGCGCTTGCCATCGCTGACGGCTGCGCCCTTGCGTGGACGCAGATCGGCGACGGCTTCGAGTATCAGAAGTTCACCCTGCCGCACCCGAACAACGTGTTTGTCGTGCGGATGGACCGGGCGAATCCGAACTGCGCGATTGACAGCATGGTGGCGGGCGGCACGGTTTCCGGCGCGCGCGAGACCGTGCGCGACCAGGTGAAGCGCCATGACGGAGCGATCAACACCTGGAGCGGACGGTGGGAGCGGCGAAACAAGGCCGTCGCGGCGATCAACGGGGACTTCTTCAACCCGCGCACCGGCGTTCAGACGGGCGGGCAGATTCTGGGCGGATGGTACGCGCACCGGTTCTACGAGTACGGCGGCACGAGCGGATTCGTGTGGACGCGGGACCGGGAGACGTTCATCGGCGACTGCGTGAGCCACAAGCGCGAAGAGCAGGCTGCGCGGTTCGGCGACGACGGCCCGGAGCTGAAAATCAGCCGCGTCAACGAACCCCGCCAGACAAACGAACTCGTACTCTACACCCCCCAGTTCGACGCCACGACGAAGACATCGGACAACGGCGTGGAAGCACTGGTGCGGATGAACGGCCCGGTTGGCCTCACGGCGCCCGGCCTGCCCGCCAGGGGAACCGTGATCGAGGTCCGCAACGGCAAAGGCTCCACGCCCATCCCGTTCGACTGCGTGGTGCTCTCGGCCGAGGGGCGCGACGCCGATGCGCTGGCGAAGGCGGCCTCGCCCGGAGGCAAAGTCACGATTACGCAGGTTCTGAGCACCTGGGAGAAGGACTGCGAAACGCGGCGGCCGCTCGACTGGCGCAGGGCATACTCGTGCGTGGGCGGCAACTTCACATTTCTGCGCGACGGCCGCATTGTGGAGACGGATAACAGGGGACTGCTCATCCGCAACCCCCGAACCGCCATCGCGTACAACGACCGCTACGCCTTCTTCATCGTCTGCGACGGGCGCGACCCGGGGGTGAGCGTGGGGATGAACATGGCGGAGCTTGGCGCGTTCTGCCGGGACGAGCTTAAGGCTACATGGGGCACGAACCAGGACGGCGGCGGCTCCTCGACGCTGTTGATTAACGGGCGCGTCGTCAACAAGACCTCGGACGGCCCGGAGCGCCCGGTCGCGAACGGCAGCATCATGGTCAATCTACTTCCGGAGGTCCGCAGCCACAGATACGCGCAAGGCGTGCAGATCGCGCTCAAGAACGATGCTCAGCTGCGGCTGGGCCCCGGCGCGAACTACGCGGCGACGGCGACTGCCGCCGCGGGTTCCGCTGGCAGGGTATCCGCCCACGGACTGAACGGCATCCTGGGGCAGGGCGGGCACTGGTGGAAGGTCGAGCTTGCAGAAGGCGCGGGCTGGGTCTGCGAGAAAGATGTCCGGCTGGCGCCTGTCGGCCCCGGCGAGTCTTACTCCGTCTTTCAGGACTAACACTGACGAATCCGGCCGGAGCAGATGGCCTGCTCCGGCCGGACAACAACAGCGCCGGGTCTTGTGCTACTTCCCGGCCATAATCGCCGCGACATCGTCCTCGACCGCTCCGGTCGGCTTGATGTCGAAGTTCTCCACAAGCACCTTCGCCACGTTCGGCGAAAGGAATGCGGGAAGGGTCGGGCCCAGCCGGATACCCTTGACGCCCAGATAGAGCAGCGCCAGAAGAACAGCCACAGCCTTCTGCTCGTACCAGGCGATGTCGTACGACACGGGCAGGTCGTTGATGTCCTCGAGCCCGAAGACTTCCTTCAGCTTGAGGGCGATCACCGCCAGCGAGTATGAGTCGTTGCACTGTCCGGCGTCCAGGACGCGCGGAATGCCGCCGATGTCCCCGAGTTCCAGCTTGTTGTAGCGATACTTCGCGCAGCCGGCCGTGAGGATCACTGTGTCCTTCGGCAGGGCGGCGGCGACATCCGTGAAGTACTGCCGCTCCTTCTTCCTGCCGTCGCAGCCGGCCATCACAACGAAGCGCTTGATCGCGCCTGACTTGACGGCGTCCACCACCTTGTCCGCGAGGGCCAGCACCTGATTGTGCGCGAACCCTCCCACGATCTTGCCAGTCTCCAGCTCGGTGGGCGGCTTGCAGGCCTTCGCCCGCTCGATCACCTTCGAGAAGTCCTTCGCTCCGCCTTCCGCCCGGTCCGGAACGTGCGTGGCGCCCGGATAGCTGACCACGCTGGTGGTGAACAGCCGGTCGAGATAGGTGTTCTCGAGCTTGAGCGGAACCAGGCAGTTGGTCGTCATCAGAATCGGCCCGTTGAACGCCTCGAACTCACGGGTCTGATGCCACCACGACCCGCCGTAGTTGCCCACGAAGTGCTCGTATTTCTTGAAGGCGGGATAGTAGTTCGCGGGAAGCATTTCGCCGTGCGTGTAAACGTCCACGCCCGTGCCCTCGGTCTGCTTCAGCAGCTCTTCCATGTCCTTCAGATCGTGCCCGGATATGAGGATACCCGGGTTGTTCCGGACGCCGAGGTTCACTTCGGTGATCTCGGGACTGCCGTAGGCGGATGTGTTCGCTTCGTCCAGCAGCGCCAGGGTCGCGACGGACATCTCGCCTGCCTTCATCACCAGGCCCACCATCTCGTCAACCGAATGGTCCTTCGTCGTCGAATCCAGTGCTTCCATGATGAAGCCGTAGATCTCGGCCTTCTCGTGTCCCAGCACGGCGGCATGCTCGGCGTAGGCGGCAATCCCCTTGCACCCGATAATCAGCAGCTCGCGCAGCGACCGGACGTCCTCGTTCTCCTGAGCAGTGATGCGCACCTCGCCGGATGCGGCCTTGGCGAGGATTTCGGCGTCATCGGCCGGGCTCCAGGCGGCGCAGTCGGGCAGCGCTTCGGCGAAGTCGCTCCCGTTCTTTGCCTTGTAGGCCGCCAGAAAGTCCGCCTGAATCGCGTCTCTCGCGGCGAGCGCCTCGCGGATATTCCCCACAATGGCGCCGTTGTCCCACGCGACATTGGTGACGGTTACGAACAGGCCCTGACAGACCGCGCGCCCGTACTTCTTGTCAACCGGGCCAAACTGGCCGAGCCGGGTGCCGTACACCGAAATGCCC
>JAGVUD010000089.1 GCA_019136435.1 Armatimonadota bacterium
GCGCGAGGCCTCGCGGGCGGTCGCGTGGAACGGAGTGCTTTCGCTTGTCGTGACCGTCTTCGCCGTCGCGGCCAACATAGTCACCGTGCGCCTGCTTAGTCAGTCGCAGTACGGACTTTTCAGCTACGCGTCCAACTGGCTGCGCTACGCCTCAATACTCAGCCTCTTCACACTGGACGCCGCCGTCATGCGATACGTCCCGGAGTATCGCGCGCGCGGCGACAGGCGGGGCCTGCTCGATCTTGTTTACAAAGTCATCGGCGTGCATGTTGTGGTGTGGCTGCTGCTCACGGTGGTGACCGTGCTCACAAGCCCGCTGCTGGCCGGCCTCGGCCGGGTTCCTCTCACCCGGAGGCCCGAAATGCTGGCCCTGATGACCTCCGGCATCGTGGTCGTCCTCCCGAGTGTGCTCTACGTCTCGATGCAGGCCGTGCTGACGTCGTTCTTCGCTGTCCGGGTGCAGGCTGTTGGTTCGGCTGTTGGAGGCGTTCTGCAGATCGCGCTGCTGTGGCTGTTTGTGAGCAGGCTGGGGTGGGGCGGACCCGGCGCAATGATCGCTCAGCTCGGAATGTCCGGGTTTCTGGTGTTGTTTTACACCGCGTACATCCTGCGGTTGCCCTTCCCCGCCCAGACATCGGAGTTCCGCCCGATCGGCCTGAAGCGTCTGCTCACGTTTTCGCTTCCCTACGTCATCAACGGCGTCGCGGGGGCGGTGTTCCTGAGGCAGTCGGAGGTTCTTTTCCTGCAGCCCTACTGGGGATCGGTCGTCACGGCAACCTACAGCTACGCCTACATGCTGGCGCAGCGATTTCTTGAGTTCGTCCCCGCGGTGCTCTACGGAGTGGGCAATGTGCTGTCGGCCAGCGCGTTTCTGGAGGGCCGGGACCAGCTCGCGAAGGTGATGGGCATCTACTGGCGCGTCACTGCCGCCACCATCACCGCGGTCTCCATCGGGGGCGCCTGCCTTGCCGACAAGCTTGTGGTGCTGTTCTACGGCTCGAAGGCCGTTGAAGCCGCGCAGTACGCCGCCATCCTGTTCATCACGCAGGCTGTCATCGTCTTTGTGAACCCCTACAACTTCGTAATGCGCGCGGAGGAGAAGACCTGGCTCAGTTTTTGGCTGAGCCCACCGGCGGCCGCCATATCGCTTGCCGTGGATTTCCTGCTCATCCCGCGATTCGGCCTGATGGGCGCGGCAATCGCCACGAGCATAACATTCTCGCTTGTGACGATAATGCAGTACATGGTCTTCAAGCGTGTCTTTCCGTATCTCAAGCCGCCCATGGGTTACTTTGCACGGTGTTATGTTGCGGCGCTGCCGATGCTCCTGGTATGGCCCCTGAAGCAGTGGCTGCCGGGCAACGCGGGACTTCTTGCTGCAGTGGCGCTGGCCGCTGGCCTCTGGGTCGCGGGAGCGCGCGCGATGAAGCTGGTCGGCCCGGAGGAGGCGGACCTCATCGAACGAAGCGGGCTTCCGGGGCGGCGGATGCTGCTGAGGGCTCTGGCATCGTGAAGCGCGGGCCGCTCGTGATGATGATGCTCGACTCGCTCGCCGACGCCTATGTGCGCCGCGGCGACGCCCCGTTCTTCTCTTCGCTCATTCCGGGCGGACGCTACGCCGACATCGAGAGCCTCTTCGCCTTCGAGGGCATCATGGCGGCTGTGATCACCGGCCGCGAGCCCGACGAGACCGGCGTGTTCGCCCGCTTCGCGTACGGCCCGTCCGGGTCGGTGATGCGCCGCAACCCGCTGCGGGTTCTGAATTTCATCAATCGCCACGCCTACTATGCGGACGGTGAGCGCAGGGACGGCCGCCAGAACTTCCCGCTCGTGAAAGCTGTTCGCAAGGTGCTCAAGAAGTACTGGATCTCGGGCGGCTTCAACAACCTCACGCCCTACGGGCGGCTTCCGCTCGCGCTTGCGCACCAGTTCCGGTACAGCATGGTGCTGGGCGCCTACGACAGGACTCTGCAACTGAACGGCTTCGAGACGCTGTTCGGCCGGGCCACCAGAGAGGGCAGGGGCGGCCTGTTTCACTATGGACGGCTTGCGGACGCGCGTGCGCGTCTGGAACGAACGCCGGACCTCGATTCGCACGCTCTCGTCTTTCTGCACACCTGGTCGCACCTGGACACGCGCGGGCACGATCTCGGGCCGGAGTCGGACGAGCTTCGCGCAATGACGCGGGACTGCGACGCCGAGCTTTCCGAGTTCCTTCCGTGGCTGCAAGCGCGCCTGCCGGACGCCTCGTTCATCCTGTTCGCCGACCACGGAATGCATCCGGTCACGAAGACGATTGACGTCGGCGCCCACGTGCGGGCCGCTATTGACGGCCGCGGGCCGCTGGTGTTTGTGGATTCGACGGCGGTTCGCGCATGGGGCAGCGCGGACGATCTGAGCGCTCTTGGCGAGGATATCTCCGGACGCGAGGGCGTGAGCGTGCTTTCAGAAGACGACCTGCGCGGGCGCAGGGCCTACTTCCCGGGCGGCGAGTACGGTCAACTCTTCGCCGCCGCCGATCCGGGTTATGTCTTCGCGCCGGACTACTTCGTCGGGTACGAGCCCCGGAAAGGGATGCACGGGTATTTCCGTGATACGCAGTGGCTGCGCCCGTCTCTGCTCTGGTTCGGGCCTGCCTTCGAGACCGGGCCGGCAGGCTTCACACCGCGCGTCATGACCGATATCTGGAAGCTGGCCGTGCACGCGATGGACGCACGGGAAGGAAACTCCAGATGACCTTCCCCCGGTATTCACAGGCAGAGAGCCCCGAGTTCCGGGATCGCATGGACCGGTGGATGGCCGTTATTGCATCGCTGTTCCGCGACCGGCTGGGCGCGAACTACGTGAGCACGATTCTTATGGGCGGCTACGGCAGGGGATGGGGCGCTGTTTCGGTGACTCCGGACGGGCCGATGCCGGTCAACGACCTCGACATCGCCGTCGTGACGCGCGAGCGGCTTTCGCCGGACGATCTCTATCGGCTGCACGAGGAGGCGACGAAGCTGGTTAATCCGGCGTCGCGCTACAGCATGCTGGACGCTTCGGCCATGGATGTTCACGCCGATGTGATGAACTTTATCGAGACCGATTTTGCATCTCTCGCGCCGACGCAGTTCCATCTGGACCTGGTTCACGCCTCGCGGGTGGTTGACGGGGTGGACGTTCTGAAAAGCGCCGGGCAGATAGGGGTGAGTTCGCTCGACATGGGCGACGCTCTGCGTCTCGTGTTCAACCATGCTATAAACCTGTTCGAGCCGTGCGCAGTGGGGCCTCTGACGGACGAAGCCAACCGTCAGGCGCTGTTTTTCACTGCCACAAAAGCCGCGGTGGCGTCGGGGTCGGCGGTCATAATGGTGCATGGGCGCTACTCGCCGATCCCGCCGGAGCGCTTCGAGGCGTTCCGGGCGCTGGCGGCGGAAGGGGCGCTCGACGGCCTGCTCCGCGAGGCGCCGGACTTCGGCGATGTCTTTGAGCGCTTCGCGCGCGACCGCTCTGAGGTGACGGGCGCGAAGCTGGCGGCGGCCGGGCAAACTTACGCAACATCCCGGCGCATAATCCTGGAGGCGGCGCGCTACGTGCTCGCCCGGCTGTTCGGAGGGCCGCGCATCGAGGATCCGCTTGAAATCGCGCGGGCGGTTCCATCGCTGTGGACGACGGAGTTCCTGAAGCGTCAGCCGCTCACCCCGAAAGGGCTGGCAAAGCGGGCGCTGCAGATTGCCGGACTTCGCAAGGCCCCTCCGTCGTGGCGGCCGCGGGCTTTGGTGTTCGGGGCGGGGGTGGCTCTGCTGAACGCCCTTACACTCGACGCCGCCGATGCGCCCGTGGTGGACGCCGAAAGCCTCGAAGCGGGGCGCGGGATGCTTCGCGACGCGGGAGTCAATGTCGCCGGCGAGGCCTTGGGGATGGACGGATGGATGGAGTCCGGAGCGGCCGCCGTGAGCGCTCTCAAGCGCCAGAGCTGGATTCGATGATCGCGAGGGCGCGATTTCGCTCCAGAGTCTTGCGGCGGGACGCCAGAATGTATGCTGGGAATCCAGTGACAAGATGTCAGACCTGACAGTAACAGCCTGTGTTTGCACCCGGAACCGCGCGAGCCGCCTGGGCATGGCGCTCGACAGCCTGGCCGTGCAAACGGGAATCGACCGGTCCCGCATGGACGTTCTGGTCGTGGATAACGGCTCGACCGACAACACCCTCGAGGTCGTCGAGCAGTACCGGTCGCGCCTGCCGTTCGATCTCTCCACTGCCTCCGAGCCGCATCAGGGCATCAGCTTTGCCCGCAACAAGTCGCTGGAGGCGGCCCGCGGCGATATTGTCGCCTACATTGCTGGCTCGATCCTCTGCTCGAGAGCTACCTGACCGTGTGCGACTATGGCGACGAGCCGTTCGACCTTGCCGGCACCACGCACGCTCCCGTCGGCGCGAATATGTCGCTGTCGCGGCCGGCGATGATCGAGGTTGGGGGCTTCGACGTGCGGTTCGGCTTTGGCGGGCTGGACAAGATACCGGGCGAGGAGAACGAGATTGCGCGGCGCATGTGGGCGAAGGGCTGGAAGCTCGTCTACTGGCCGGCGGCTTCTGTGCAGCACGGAGTCCCCGCCGACCGGATGA
>JAGVUD010000378.1 GCA_019136435.1 Armatimonadota bacterium
CGGGTGTCGCCGGAGGCGCCGGTGCTTGTGGTGGACGTGGACCGGATCACCTGGGCGCCGGGCGGGGCGGCAAACGTGGCGGCGAACGTGCGGGCGCTCGGGGGCGAGGTGAGCATCGTGGGACTGATCGGGCGCGACGACGCCGGCCGGCGGCTGCGGGAGCAACTCGACAGCATGGGCGTTGAGACGGGCGGCCTCATCGAAGACCCGTCACGCGAGACGACGCTCAAGACGCGCATCATCGCCGGGCATCAGCAGGTGGTGCGCGTGGACCGCGAGAAGCGCGACCGGCCGGACACAAAGGTGGCGAAGCTGCTTTCGGGGGCCATCACGGAGAGGCTGGCGGACGCGGGCGCGGCGGTGATTTCGGATTACGACAAGGGCATCATCGGGCAGTTGACGCTGGACGTCGTGAACACGGCGAAATCGCAGGGGCGCAAGGTGGCGTCCAACCCCAAGCCGAAGAACCTGCGCTGGTTTCACGGCGTAAACCTCATGACGCTGAACCACCCCGAGGCCGAAGCCGCGAGCGGAGAGACGATTGACGACGAGGCGTCGCTGAGGCGCGCGGGCGAGAAGATTCTGGAGCGCACGGGCGCGGAATGGGTGGTGATTACGCGCGGGGCGCAGGGGATGAGCGTGTTTGGCGCGAACGGCTGCCCTCCGGAGCACATCCCCGTGCTGCCGGTGGAGGTCTTCGACGTGGCCGGCGCGGGCGACACGGTTGTCAGCACGCTGACGCTGGCGCTGGCGGCGGGGGCGGATGTGATGTCGGCGGCGCGTCTGGCGAATTTCGCGGGCGCGAGCGTCGTGCGCAAGCTAGGGGTGGCGCAGGCTGTTCCAGCGGAGATTGCGCATCTCATTCGGGAGTCGGACAACCCCGAGTCGTGAACGGGTCAGCGGGCAGGATTCTGGGCCGGGGAGCGCTGCGCGAACTCTGCGCGCGGTGGCGGGCGCAAGGGGAGACCGTCGTCTTCACGAACGGCTGCTTCGACATTCTTCACGTGGGGCACGCCCGGTATCTGGAGCAGGCGCGGGCTCTTGGCGATCATCTGGTCGTGGGGGTAAACTCGGACCGCTCGACGCGGGCGCTGAAAGGGCCCGAGCGCCCGATTGTGCCGGAGTCCGAGCGCGCGGAAATGGTTGCGAGCCTGCGCGCCGTTGACGCCGTCAGCATCTTCGACGAGGAGCTTCCGGACGAAGTGATCCGCGCCGTGCGCCCGAACATCCACACAAAGGGCGGCGACTATCGCGAGGAAGACCTGCCGGAAGCGGAAGCCGTGCGCGAATGCGGCGGCGAGGTGCGCGTGCTCGCGCTCGTGCCGGATCATTCCACCACGCGGCTGGTTGAGATGATGCGGCGGAAGTGATGACAGATTACAGATGACAAATGACAGCCCTCTCAGCGCGAGCGACCGGCTGATCGTCGCGCTCGATGTCGATACCCCGGAGATGGCCAGGCAGATCGTGCGCGAACTCGACGGCGTGGCGTCGTTCTTCAAGGTGGGATATCAGCTCTTCGTCGCCACCGGCCAGGGATTTGTGCGGGAGCTTGCCGATGCGGGAAAGAGCATCTTCTTCGACCTCAAGATCAACGACGTCGCTGAGACGGTGAAGCTTGCCGTCAGCAATCTGCCCGACCGCGAAGAGGTCAGGTTTCTGACGCTTCAGGGCCCCGCGGCGACCGTGCGGGCGGCGGTGGAGGGGCGGGGAGGCAGGCGCGGCCCGAAGTTTCTGCATGTGCCGCTGCTCTCCAGCATCGGGGAGGACGACCTGAGAGAGATGAGTCTGATCGGCGAGGGTTCCGGCCTGAGCGCCGTGCAGGACTACATCGTCGCGCAGGCTGCTCCCGCGCTCGACGCCGGCGCGGACGGGTTCATCGCATCAGGAGCCGCCATCGGACTGCTGCGGAGCGCGTTTCCGGGCCGTGATTTCTGCATTGTGAGCCCGGGCATACGGCCGGCCGGAACGGCGAAGAACGAGCACAAGCGCTCGGCGACCCCCGCTGACGCGATCGCCGCCGGTGCGGACTACCTCGTCGTCGGACGGCCGATCCGGGACGCGCAGGACAGGGCTCAGGCGGCGCAGAGCATTATTGAGGAGATTGCTGCCGCGCTCGCGCGGGACGTGTGACGGGGGCCTGCCGGGCGGCGGCAGAAACTGCGCGGCTGCCCGGCAGACGAACGGTTGCGATTACTCCGAAGCTTTCTCCTCGCCGATCTCGCCCAGGCGCGCCTTGATGGCCGCAAGCTGGTCTTCGAGAGCGGACAACTGAGACTTCAGAACGGTCTCTTCATCAGGCGCGGCGGCGTACGCCGGGGCGAACGGCGGTGCGAAACCCGCATATCCGCCTCTGCCCCTCCGCATCGCAAGACCCCGCCCGAGACCGCCTCCGCGGCCCCAGGCCATTCCGCGGCCCATTCCGGCTCCCGCGGGGTTGGCGAATCCGGGCACGGAGTACCCGGCGCAGTAACCGAGCCCGCGCCCGGTCATCGGCCCCTGGCCCAGAGGCCCGGTTCTATCTCCTCGTGGCATTTTGCTTTCCTTTCCGCCGCCTCCATCAGGGCGGCCAGTCACAAGAACAATAAGATTGTCAGCCTTGCCTCACCGAAACGCTTCCCGGCTTCCACCCGCGTTCTTTGCGGGCGCCGCTGCCGGTAACCTCCCGGGGATGGCTGTATAGATGTAAGTTACATCTATAGTATACAGCGCACATGCGCGCCTGTCAAGGGGATTCCCGCGGAAAGACGCTTTTGTCACTGTGCTCTCTGACGAACAGCGTCCGGCGGACCTCGTTTGTGTTATTCTGATTGCGCCAGACCCACCGCTCTATCGAGCGAAAGGAGCACGCGCCCAATGAGCCCCTGCAAACCCGACCTGATCGAAGCCGGGCGAAGCCTGCTGATCGTCGTTGACATACAGCCGCCGTTTCTGAAGGCGCTGTTCGAGCCCGAACGCGTTGTGGCGAACTCGCGCAAGCTTATCGCCTGCGCCGGAATCTGCGGCGTGCCGGTGGTAGCGACAACGCAGAACGCCGAGAAGCTCGGAGCGATGGACGCGGCGATTGCGGAGCTGCTTCCGGACACGAACCCCCTGGACAAGATGTCGTTCAGCTGCATGGGCTCGGACGAGTTCCGGAGCGTGCTCGACGGCTTCGAGGGCCGCGCGCAGGCGGTTCTCTGCGGCCTGGAGACGCACATCTGCATCAACCAGACGGCACACGAACTGATGGACGCTGGATTCGCCGTGCATCTTGCCGCGGACGCCGTCAGCTCGCGGGGCGAATCGGACTACCGATTCGGGCTCGAGCGGCTGCGGCAGGCGGGGGCGGTCGTTTCGGTCACGGAGAGCGTCATCTACGAGTGGCTGCGCAGGGCCGGCACACCGGAGTTCCGCGAAGCGCTCAAGTGGGTGCGGTAGCGGGGGATTCAACAATGCGCGGCAGAAGGATGAGTCTGGTGAGCAGGATGGGGACGGTTGCGCTGCTGCTGTCTATGGCCCTTGTGTTGCCGCCGGGGATGGCGGTCGCGGCGCCGATTGTGGTGACGGCGTCTCCGCTCGGCACCTTCGTCAACAGAGAGCCGGTCTTCGCCATCGGTCTTACCAAAGCGCCGCCCGCGGACGGCAAGACGCCGGACGGGCGGCCGGCCTATGACGAGATTGCGTCGAACGGGTTTGTATGGCACCGGCTCGGAGTCGCGCCCGGGCAGTGGAGCCCGGAGGCGGAGAAGGAAGTCGCGCGGGTGCTGGACGCGGACGCGAAGGCGGGCATCCACGCCGCGCTGTACATTTCCGATCTCACGCGCATCAAGCCGCGGAACACGGCGAGGATCGAGGAACTCAGGCGCGTGATCCGGCGCTTCAGGGAGCACCCGGCGCTGTTTGTGTGGAAGGGCGCCGACGAGCCCGAATGGGGCAAGGTCCCGGTCGAGGAACTGATGCCTTTCTACCAGGCGGTCCACGAACTCGACCCGAACCACCCGGTCTGGATTACGCAGGCGCCGCGCGGTACGATTGACAGCCTCAAGCGCTACGATCCGGCGTACGACATCGGCGCGATAGACATCTACCCGGTCGGGTATCCGCCCGGCGCAAACAGCCACCTGCCGAACAAGAACCTGAGCGCCGTCGGCGACTACGCGAACTGGATGCGCGAGATCACCGGCGGGAAGAAGCCGTTCTGGATGGTGCTGCAGATCGCCTGGAGCGGCGTCATTCAGGAAGGCAAGACTCTCCGCTTTCCCACCTTTGCCGAGGAGCGCTACATGGCGTATCAGGCGATCATCAACGGGGCGCGCGGGCTGAACTTTTTC
>JAGVUD010000430.1 GCA_019136435.1 Armatimonadota bacterium
GTAATCCAGCACCTGGTCGTCGAAGTCGGCCAGGCCTTCGTCAAGGTTCCCGTGGTACACCGGGAGCCCTTTCGAGACGCAATCCTGAATGCACTCCTCCGAGATTTCCACGCCCTGCGGGAACACCTTCTTCCTCACCTGAAGCTCTTTGAGCAGATCGCCCGACCCGCAGCCGAGGTCGAGCACCGTGCTGTGCGGCTTCACGAGATCCACGATGAAGCCGAGATCTGGGGCGAGCACCGGGGCAGTGGTGGCTTCGGATTCACTCAACGGCGTAGGTCAGGAAGTTCGTAATGAGACTTGAGAGCTGCCTGCTCTCAAGAAGAAACGCATCGTGGCCATAGTCTGTCTGAATCTCCGCGAACGTCACGTGGGCGCCGTTCTGGCGAAGGGCTTTGACGATCTCCTTAGACTGATAGGTCGGGAAGAGCCAGTCCGACGAGAACGAGATAACCAGGAACTTCGCCTTCACGCCCGCAAGCTCTCTTGTGAGACTCCCGCTCGGCTGAGTCATGTCGAAGTAGTCCATCGCCTTGGTGATGTACAGGTACGAGTTCGCGTCGAAGCGCCGGACGAACTTGTCGCCCTGATAGCGCAGATAGCTCTCCACTTCGAAGTCCGGCCCGTTCGCATCCTCTCCGTTCTCGACACGCTTCCGCCCGAACTTGCGATGCATCGTGTTCTCTGAGAGATAAGTGATGTGGCCGATCATCCGGGCGATTGCCAGCCCGCTCGATGGGTTCTCCTTCCCGTAGTACTGTCCGCCGTTCCACGCGGGGTCGGCAAATATCGCCTGCCGCCCCACCTCGTTGAAGGCGATCCCCTGCGCGCTCAGGCGGCTTGTCGTCGCTATCGGCACGGCAAGCCGAACCCGGTCGGGATAGCTCACCGCCCAATGCAGGGCCTTCATCCCGCCCATGGACCCGCCAATTACGCAGAGCACCTGCTGTATGCCCAGGTGATCGAGCAGATAGCGCTCGGCCTCCACCATATCGGCGATGGTGATGACGGGAAAATCGAGACCATACTCCCTGCCCGTCGCGGGGTTGATGGACGCGGGCCCGGTTGAACCCGAGCACCCTCCGATACAGTTGGCGCAGATAACGAAGTATTTGTCCGTATCCAGAGCCTTGCCCGGACCGACCATCATGTCCCACCAGCCCGGCTTGGGGTCTGAAGGATCATGGCGTCCGGCCACGTGCGCGTCGCCGGAGAGCGCATGCTCAACAAGTATGACGTTCGAGCCATCGCTGTTGATGCGCCCGTAGGTCTCATAGACGAGCGTGATGGGGCCGAGCGTCTCCTGGCTCGCAAGCCTGAACTCGTTCGGCGGCTCAGCAAACGTGTAGGACTGTGCCTCGACCAGGCCGTAGCCCGCGCGTTCTGTCTCCTTTTCCGTCACGCTGTTCATCGTAAGTGCGCCTGCCGGCTGGACGTGCGTCTAGCTGCCCTTCGCGGCCTCCAGCGCCTGGGCGATATCGGCGATGATGTCGTCGACATCCTCAATGCCGACCGAGAGCCGTATGAAGTCGTCGCTCACTCCGGCTGCCGCCCGCTCCTCCGTCGACAGCTGCTGGTGCGTCGTGCTGGCGGGGTGGATGACAAGGCTCTTCGCGTCCCCGACGTTTGCGAGGTGCGAAAGCAGCTTGCAGGCCTCGATGAACTTCACGCCTGCGGACATTCCGCCCTTGATGCCGAAGCCCAGAATCGCGCCGCTTCCGCTGGGAAGGTATTTCTTCGCGAGTTGATGCGACGGGTGGTCCGGCAGGGCGGGGTAGCTCACCCAGGCCACCATCGGGTTCCCGGCGAGCCACCGCGCCACTTTGTCGGCATTCTGGCTGTGGCGCTCCATCCGCAGGGACAGCGTTTCAGCGCCCTGCAGCAACAGGAACGAGTTGAACGGTGAGAGGCAACTCCCGAGGTCTCTCATCAACTGAACCCTCGCCTTGATGATGTACGCCATCGCTCCGACAGCCTCTGTATAGACCAGCCCGTGATAGCTCGGGTCGGGCTCCGAGAGGCAGGAGAAACGCCCGCTCGCCTTCCAGTCGAACTTGCCGGAGTCAACAATGATGCCGCCGATCGAGGTGCCGTGCCCGCCGATGAATTTGGTGAGGGAATGAACGACGATGTCCGCGCCCCATTCGATCGGCCGGCAGAGCGCCGGAGATGCCAGCGTGTTGTCCACGATAAGCGGGATGCCAGCACTGTGCGCAATCGCCGCAAGCTGCTCGAAGTCCGGAACATCCAGCCGGGGATTACCGATGGTCTCCACGTAGAGGCACCGGGTTTTGGGGGTAATGGCGCGCCGGAAACTCTCGGGGTCTGACGCGTCAACGAACTTCACCTGGACACCAAGCTTCGAGAAGGTGTAATGAAACAGGTTGTAGGTGCCGCCATACAGGCTGCTAGACGAGACGACCTCGTCACCGGCCGACGCTATGTTCAGAATCGCCAGCGTGATGGCCGCCTGCCCGCTTGATGCCGCCAGAGCGCCCACACCGCCCTCGAGCGCCGCGACGCGCTGCTCGAGCACGTCCGACGTCGGGTTCATGAGGCGCGTGTAGATGTTGCCGGATTCCTCCAGCGCAAACAGCTTCCGCGCGTGCTCCGCGCTATCGAAGACATACGAGGAAGTCTGGTATATCGGAACGGCTCGCGACTTCGTGGCAGCATCGGCCTGCTGCCCCGCGTGCAATGCCAGGGTATCGAAACGGTAGTTTGCCAAGCTAACACTCCTCCGCAATCCCCGGGGCTATTCCCGGGCACTATTGGTCGTAAGTATATCCCAGAGATTCCGAACGTGTCTAAGGTGCAGCGGGTTGGCCAGTAGCCGCCGGATTCGCCATAATCATTTTCGTGCGCAACGGAAGGCCAGGGGATATTGGAGCGGGCTTCGGCGGCGTCGTGCTTGCCGCCGGGCGCGGCAGCCGCATGGGCGCGGATATTCCGAAGGTCATGCTCAAGGTGGGCGGCACTCCGATGGTAAGAAGGGTGGTGGAAACCTTGCGCGACGCCGGAGTCAGCCCTGTCTGCGTGATCGTGCCGGCGGGCAGCAGCCCGGTAAGAGAACTCCTGGGTGACACCGTCCTCTACGCGGTGCAGGAGCGACCGACGGGCACCGGCGATGCCACGGCGGCGGCGCGACCGCTGCTGACCGGATCGTCCCGGGTGGTTGTTGCATGCGGAGACAGCCCGCTCTTCAGCGTTGACACGGTTCGCCGGCTGATGGATGCACACTGCATTGCAGACGCCCCCGTCACGCTAGTCACGGCGCATCTTGATGACCCTTCGGGTTACGGACGTATTGTGCGGGACAGCGCGGGCACCATTGTGAGCGTAGTCGAGGAGTCGGTGGCAAACGCGCGGGAAAAGGCCATATCCGAGGTGAATGGCGGACTGTATGCTTTCAGGCAGTGGCTCAGGGGCGTACCGTGAGTTCGGCCCACTGCGAGCCCGGCGAACTCGCAGGCGTCAACACTCCCGCGCAACTGGAAGAAGCCTCGCGCATTCTTATGGAGAGGTCGCGCTCGCCGCGGCCTGAACGGAAATGATTCAACTGGACCCTGAAGACGTTATTGAGATTGAACGCATCGCGGCGGAGTACACAGCCGCTTTTCGTAAGGCGGACGCGGCGGCGGCCCTTGCCCTGACAATGCTCCCGATGGCGGACTGCATAGACCTGGGGAGCCGCGCTGGCGTGTACATCATGAACGAAGAGGACTTCACGCACAGCGTTCTGGAGCACGCAAACGAGGACTTCACCACGGTAACGAAATCCATTGTGGTCGAGCCGCTCGGCAAGAACGCCGCGCTGGCTCGAATCGAGGCCGTAGTCACGAAGCCGGACGGGCGCACGGGCGAGACCGAGTGGGTGGACTTCCTTGCGCGCACGGATGACGGCTGGAGGATCTGGGCCAACTGGCTCGGGCCGCTTCCCGAGGGATTCTGACCGGCGCACGGCCGGCGCATTCCGGCTGCTGACTATCGCCGCGGGGCCGCCCGCGCGCAACTGACAAGAGGAGCTTATGGACCGGAACGATATACTTGCCAGCCTGGTTTCGATGTCGAACGAGCTGGGTGACCCCCGAAACGATTTTGTGATTCTGGGCGAAGGCAACACTTCAGCCCGTCTGGGCGAAGACACATTTGCTGTGAAGGCGAGCGGGACTTCCCTGTGCAGCATACACGCAGGGCAGTTCGTGGAGGTTAGCTTCGAGGGTGTGCTTGCGCTTCTCGACCGCGAAGACGCCGGAGACGAGGACGTCAAGACAGCGCTCGAAGCGGCGCGGGTTGATTCTGCCAGCCCTTTGCGCCCGAGCGTGGAGACGGTGCTGCATGCATCGCTTCTCTCCCTTCCCGGCGTCAACTACGTAGGCCATACGCATCCGACCGCTGTGAACTCGATTCTCTGCTCCGTCAACTGGCGCGAAGCAGTTTCCGGGCGCATGTTCCCGGATGAGATCGTCTCGTGCGGCATCGCCCCGGTGGTCGTCGAATATGTTGACCCCGGGCTTCCGCTCGCGCGCGAGCTTCACCGGCGCGTTCGCGATTTCATGGACGGCGTCGGGACGCCGCCGCGGGTGGTTCTGATGCAGAACCACGGAATGATCGCCCTCGGCTCGTCGCCAACTGACGTAATAAGCATCACGGCAATGTCGGTGAAGGCGGCGCGGGTGCTGGCGGGAACGCAGGCCTTCGGCGGCCCGCACTTTCTGTCCGAGCAGAACGTTCTGCGGATACACTCCCGCCCTGATGAGTTGTACCGCATGAAGCAGATTCGCGGGCAGGCGTAGAGGAGAACACTCAGGAGTAGCTATGTCTGACGTTTTTGGCGATTACAGGAATGCGCACCTTCCGCTTCCGGCGGAGAACCTGGTCTGGGAGATGTACGGGGCCGGGCTCGACAACTTCGGCAAGGATGGTCTGCCGGTCTCAAAGCCCTTGCCTGAACCCGGACCGGATGAGCTTCTGCTCCGGACGGATGCGGTGGGCATCTGCTTCAGCGACGTGAAGCTCACGAGCCAGGGACCCGAGCACCCTCGCATCACCGGCCGCGACCTGGTCAAGGACCCGGTCGTCCCCGGCCACGAAGTTGCGGTTACGGTCGTGAAGGTGGGGGCCAATCTCACCACGCAGTACCGCAAGGGCGAGAGGTACATCGTGCAGGCGGACGTCTTCAAGAACGGCGTCAGCATGGCGTACGGGTACGTGCTTCCGGGCGCGATGCAGCAGTACGGCATCGTCGGCCCGGAAGTACTGAACGGTGACGAAGGTAGCTATCTGCTTCCCATGCGCGACGAGACAGGCTACGTGCAGGCGGCGCTTGCCGAGCCGTGGGCGTGCGTTGTTGCAGCGTATCGTATCGAACAGCGCAAGGGCCTCAAGCCTGGCGGCGTGGCGTGGTTCTACAACGCCGGAACCGACACCGACGCGCTTACACTGGCGCAGGCTCTCAGTCCCGGGGCGTGCCCGTCGCGCATCGTCACGACCAATGTGAAGGGCAAGCTCTTCGAGTGTCTGAGCGACATGGCGCAGGATCTGGGCCTTGACCTGCAGGTCAGGGACGGCGTCCCGACAAAGGAGTTCCGCCTGCTGCTTGACGATCTGACCGGCGGCGACGGCTTCGACGACATCATCGTGCTCGGCGCCCCGAACGCGGAGGAAGCGCGCGACCTGGCCCGTGTGCTCGGCAGGGCGGGCGCCATAAACATCGTGGCCTCCGACGATATCGGCGAGAACGTCGAGATAGACATCGGGCGGATTCACTACGACAACCTCTCGCTCGTCGGATCGGCTGGGCCGGACATAACTCTCGGGTATCAGCAGTCGCGCAGCTCGGAGCTGCTGGCGGGCGGAGCCGCGTGGTTCATCGGGGCGGCGGGCCCGATGGGGCAGATGCACGTCCAGAGGGCCGTCGAGCTTGAAGAAGCCCCCGCGAAGATCCTGTGCACGGACGTGGATGATTCGCGCATGGAGATGCTGCGTCTGCGCGTGGAGCGCACCGCGGCTGAGAAGAACATTGATATCCGTTTCGTGAACCCCACGAAGATGCAGCCTGCTGAGATGGACGGACTGATCGCGGAGTTCACGGAAGGCGCCGGGTTCGACGACGTCGTTACGCTCGTGCCCGTCGCGGCGCTGATCGCCGATGCGGCCCGGCATGTGGCCGACTACGGCGTGATGAACATCTTCGCCGGAGTTCCGCGCGGCACCAAGGCGCTTCTGCCGCTGTCCGACTCGTTCCGCAGGCATGTGCGCTATATCGGATCAAGCGGATCGAGGCTGTCCGACCTCGAGGACACGCTGCACCTGTCCGAGGACGGCAGGCTCGGCACCGCCAACTCCGCAGCAGCAATCGGCGGCATGAATGCTATGCGCGAGGGGATTGCGGCTGTCAAGAACGGCCTCTATCCCGGAAAGACGGTCATCTTCCCACAGTTCGTAGACTTCCCTCTTACGGCCCTCACCGATCTGGATGACGTCCTACCGACGGTGCATGCCAAGCTGAAAGACGGGATGTTCTGGACGACGGAGGCAGAGGAGGAGTTCTTCCGGGTGATGCTGCAGCGCGCGGGTGCTACCCTTGAGGCGCGCGGAGCTGCCAGCCTCGGCCTGCGCCGCCTGGAAGGAAAGACGGCGCTTGTGACGGGCGCGGCTCAGGGACTGGGCGAGGCGCTTGCGCGGCGGCTCGCCGAAGAGGGCGCCAACGTCGCGCTGGTTGATCTGAATCTCGACGGCGTGAGTGCCGCGGCAGAGAGCATTGAGGCGGACACGGGATCGTCGACAATAGCGTTTCAGGCGGATGTGACCAGCGAGCAACAGGTGGAGCGCGCTGTCCTGGAGACGGCCGCCAAGTTCGGCGCGCTCGACATCGTGGTGTCGAATGCCGGCATTCTTATCGCGGGCGCGGTGGAAGACTTCGATGTCGCGAAGTGGCGCAAAGTGATGGAAGTGAACCTTGTCGGTTACTTCGTTGTCGCGAAAGCCGCCGCAAAGCAGATGCAGAAGCAGCGCTCCGGCGTCATCCTGCAGATCAACTCGAAGTCCGGCAAGAAGGGCAGTTTCCGGAACAGCGCTTACGCCGCAAGCAAGTTCGGCGGCATCGGCCTCACCCAGAGCCTGGCGCTGGAGCTTGCGCCGTTCGGAGTGCGGGTGAACGCGATCTGCCCCGGCAATCTTCTCGATTCGCCGCTCTGGCAGGACAGCCTGTACGAGCAGTACTCGAAGACACAGGGGATATCGCAAGAAGAAGTGCGCCGCAAGTATGAGGGGCAGGTTCCGCTCGGGCGTGGCTGCAGCTATGAGGACGTCGCCAACGTCGCCGTCTTCCTCGCGAGCGACGAGGCGGGGTATATGACCGGCCAGGCGATCAACGTCACCGGCGGCCAGCAGTTGGACTAGAAACGGCCCGCCGAGGGCCGGCCCGACGCGAGATGAATGAGATGATGGGGCGTGAAATGGTTCACGCCCCAAGCTTTCTGCGGGGACATTCGTCCCGAAGACACGGACTTAAGTCCCCGGAGAATCGCGCATGCGTGATACACATCACGCACGATCAACGTTCTCCCGGGCCATGACCTACTTCGCGCCCAACTCCACCTTCTTGTACCCTCCGCGCTTCTGGTCGTACAGGATGATGGGGCGTG
>JAGVUD010000009.1 GCA_019136435.1 Armatimonadota bacterium
ATCCGCATATGGCGGATCGCCCTCCGCAAGCGACAGCAGCAGCCCGTTGGCGGCCGGGACGTGATAGGGCGCGCCGTAGATACGCGAGCCGGCGTTCAGTGGATACCCGCTCTCCACTTCACCCGTGACCGCGTCGAGCGAGTAGAGCAGGCCGGTCTCCGTGACGGCGTAGACCCTGGCCGAGTCGCTCTTGAGCCCGGCGGAACTCTTGACGCTGCCGATCGGCGTCTGCCAGAGCTGCTGCCCGGTGGCTATATCAACAGCGGCGACTCGCCCGGTGTTCGCTTCGTAGGTCTGGGAGGCAACGTAGAGGACGCCGCCCGTTCCGGAGAGCTTCAGCGCCGGCGCCCCGGCGATGGCCCCCAGATTCCCCGGCGCGTAGGTCCACAACTCGGACCCGTCCGTTGCCCGGATGGCGCGCACGAAGTTTGCGGCGTCGTTGTTGTCGGTGGCGGCGAACACGACATCGCCCGTGTATCCGCCGATCGTGCGGTTGAGCGCCCCGGCCGGCTTGCCGGTCACCTTGACCGCCAGCGCCGCGCCGAAATCGTGAGTCCAGAGCGGCTCGCCGGTTGCGGCATTGCGGGCATACAAGTTGCCGTCCTGGCTGCCCGCCAGAACCGTCAGCACACCGTTCAGCGTCGCCACGGGCATGCGCCCCTGCACCGATCCGTTCGTGGCGACCGGCGCCCAGAGCTGGCCCGGCGTGTTGGTGTCGAATCCATACAGGAAGCTGTCCGACGACGCGAACACCTTGCCGCTGCCCGGGTAGAGTCCCGGGGGCGCCAGCGATGACGCCTGCCTGCCCGTGGTGAGAACGAGCAGGTTGCCGGTATCCACCGGCGGCTTGCAGGCGGTAACCGTCTGAGACGACTGGTTGCCCGCGGCATCCCAGGTCGTGATGGTGTAGGTGACGACCGAACCGGGGGCGATGGCCGATGTGTCCGTGACATACGGGGCCGAGACGAGACCCGAGTCGTAGCCGTTGGACCCGGTCACCTGATACGGAAGCCCGGCAAGCCCGGACAGCGCGTCGGACCCGCTCCCGTAGTTGACGGCGATGCCGCCCGCGCTCGCCGAAGCCGACTGCGGCAACGCGGCGGAGGGCGGCGTCGCGTCGTACTGGAACGGCCCCAGATGCAGGTCGCCGTTGGCGATGCCGTCCGAATTGAAGCCCTGCACGTGAAGATATTACGAGCCATCCTGTGGAGCGTCCGCACTCAGCGTGCCGCTGTTCCAGTCGGCTTCCGTGCCGGTTTCCCACGTGTAGGCGGCGTTCGCGTCGAAGACGTACCGGTACTTCGCGACAGTCCCGGGCCCGAATCCGCCGGCGGCCGTGAATCCGTACCCATTCGTGTTGTACCACGCGTCCGCGCTCCGTATGGACGTCACCGTGGATGCGCTCGGCGGCACGGAAAGCGTGGCGCGCGAGACGATTGTGGACAGCACGCTCTCGTTGCCCGCCGCGTCGCAGGCGCTGATCTGATACTCATAGACGGTATTCGGTGTCAGGCCCGCGGTGTCCACGAAGCCTGTTGATGCCGCCCAGCCGACGTGGACTCCGTCGCGGTACACTTTGTACTCGGTCACTCCCACGGCGTCGGTGGACGGGCTCCAGCTCAACTGGATGGATGAGGTGGAGACAGCCGTGGCGCCGAGAGCAGTTGGCGTTGTCGGAGGAGTTGTCTCGCAGCCCGCGGGTCCGACGTACACCCAGCGGATCGCATCGGCCACCACTACCGTCGTGCCGGCGGTCTCGCCGGTCGCGTTGTTCAGCACGACGGAGCCGTTCGTCCCGGCATCGAAGCGCAGGCCGCTGCCGATGAGCGTCCAGGCGGCTCCGCCCGCCGTCTGGTTGACCGTTGCGAACGCGGCGCCGCCGCTGTAGTTGATGACATACTTCGCCGCCGTGGTGCGATTGGCGCCGGAGTTGTACCAGCAGTAGACGTCGTAGAGCCCGGTCGCGGGGATGACCGGCGTCCAGGTGGCCGTATGTGTGGCGCCCGATGCCACATTGCTGGCGAACTTGTAGTACGTGTCGTAGCCCCCGGCATACGATCCCTCAGTCCACGTGCCCGTGAAGACCGCTCCGGCATCCAGATCGTCAACGATGATATCGGACGGCGGCGGCGATGTGCCCATGTACACGAGCTTCACGGCATCCGCTACCACGCGGGTGGAGCCGTTCGACTCGCCCGTGAGGTTGTTCAACACAACGGTCCCGCCGGTTCCGGCCGCAAACGGGACGCTGCTGGCAATAAGATTCCAGGTGTTGGTGTTCTGGGACTGGTTGAACGACTTTGATGTTGAGCCGCCATCGTAGTTGACCGTGAACGTCGCTTTCGTGGTGGGGTCGGGGTCCTGCGGATAGATGCAGTATACGGCGTAGTAGCCCGGCGTCGTGATCGTGGGCGTCCAGGTGTACGTTGCGTTCGCGCTGGTCCTTCGGTTGACCGCGTACCGGTAGTCACTGTTGTAGCCGCTTCCCGGGACCGTAGTCCAGGTGCCCGAAGGCGTGGTCCCTGCATCGCCATCGTCGAGGATGATCTCGGTTGGCGCCGGCGATGTGACGAACACGTAGTCGCCTGAGACTCCTGAACTGCTGGCGTTCCCGGACTCGCACTGGTAGTGATAGGTGGTGCACGGCGACAAGCCGGTCAGCGTTATGCTGTGGCTGGTCACCAGCGAGGCATCAGTGGCCTGACTGCCAAGGGCGCTCGTCGTGCCGTAGTTGAGCGTGCTGTCCGCGGCCTGATCCGTCGTCCACGAGATGGTGGCCGATGTGGCCGTGATTCCGCTGACAGCCACCTCCGTTATCGCCAGACCGCTCGTTGTGGTGAACGTGAAATCGCCGGAGACGCCAGTTCCGCACTCGTTCGACGACGAGCACCTGTAGTGATACGTCGTGTTGGCGGCAAGACCCGTGAGCGTGATGCCGTGGCTCGTCACAAGCGAAACGCCGGAGGCCTGGCTGCCGTAAGCGGTGGTGAGCCCGTAGTCCACCGTGCTGTCGGCGGGCGCGTGTGTGATCCAGGTGTTCGTGGCCGATGTCGCTGTGATACTGGTCGCCTGCACGTTGGATACTGTTGGCGGCCCGCTGGTGGTGAACGTGTAGTCGCCGGAGGTCGAAGTCCCGTTCGCATTCGTCGAGATCACGCGGTAGTGATACAGCGTGTTCGGGGCAAGGCCGCTCAGCGCCTGCGAGTGCGAGGTGACCAGCGCCGGATCCAGCGTCGTCGTAGAGCCGTAGCCGGTGGTGAGACCGTACTCCACCTGCGAGGACGCGGCTACGTTGGTGGTCCAGCTGATGGTCGCGGCCGAATTCGTAATGCTGCTGGCCGCGACGTTGCTGATGGCCGGGGGCCCCGCGGTGGCGAACGTGTAGTCGCTCGAGGTCGCCGAGCCGTTCGCGCTTGTCGAGATTACCCGATAGTGATACAGCGTGCCCGGCGTCAGGCCGCTCAGGGTCTGCGAGTGCGAAGTCACCAGCGCGGGGTCGAGCGTGGTCGTGGAGCCATAGCTCGTCGTCAAGCCATACTGCACCTGAGACGATGAAGCCTGATCGGTTGTCCAGCTTATTGTCGCCGACGTGGTGGTGATGTTCACTGTCTGGACGTTCGATATGACCGGCGGCGGACATCCGGCGATGGCGAGATCGGTGACGTACATGTTCCCTGTGACGCTGCCAACCTGCACAACCACCGTCTCCGAGACGCTCGTGTAGCCCGTGCGGCTGGCGGTGACCGTGTATGTTCCTGGAGCAAGGTCTATGAACGCGTAGAAGCCGGTGCCGTCGCACCGCATGGAGCGGCTCTCCGGCCCGGAGATGCTGACAGTGGTGCCGTAGATGCCGTCAGACCAGACGCCGGGGCAGCCCACGGTGACCGTGCCGCTGATGTGGCCCTTGGTGGGAGAGGTCTTCCAGGGCATGGCGGGGATGTCATCCCAGGTGGGTGTTACAGAGGACTTCAGTGAAGGGCTGAATCCGGCCCAGGTGCCGCTGACGTAGGGTACCCTGTAGGAGTAGCCCGAGAAGCCCTGGGCATAGTTGCCCGCCGGCGAAGCAGTGCGGGTCTGCTGAAGAGTGGTGATCGAGTTCGAGAGCGAGTTCAGGTAGTTGCCCGGGCCGATGTACATATGCCGGTTGCCGTGGCGGTCTTTCAGGAAGTTGATCCACCTGGTCCAGTCGGCCGTATACGAGCCGGCCAGGTCGTAGTAGGTCATCGGCATGGCGGCGTCCACGATGCCTTCCTGAAGCCAGCTA
>JAGVUD010000340.1 GCA_019136435.1 Armatimonadota bacterium
AAGTTCGGAAACGACCTCGAAAAGCTCAACCAGGTGTATCGCGAGGTGAACGAAAACTGGATGGAGGTCTATCTTCCGGCTGAGGACTGGGCGCAGCGCAGCTTCTCCCCGGTGCAGAACCAGAAATACCGGGAGTACCTCGCCTTCAAGAAGTCCCTGCCCCAGCGCTACCTCTCGGCGATTTCGGGCGATGGGGTCTATCAGGACTTCCTGCGCCTCAGCTACGGCGGCATTGACCGCGTCAACGAGGCACTCGGCACTCACTACACTTCACGAGGGGCAATCACGCTATCGGCGCGTGTGCCGGCCGGGGGAGAAGCGCATCCGTGGGAGGCGTTCGTCCGGAAGGAGTGCCCGGTTCATTTCATCAGGCTCGACCCGGATGCGCGACCGGCGTTTCGGTCGTTCGTGAAGGCGAAGTATCAGACCATTGCGGCCTACAACAAGAGCTGGAAATCGTCTGAGAGGTCTTTCGACAATGTTCAGATGCCAGCCACCCGTCCGGAAGGCGGCATTCCGCTGGTTGACTGGGTGGACTTTCTGGAGACGGCGGCCCCGGTGAACGGGATCGAAGTGCTCACGCCCGATGTCCTGTACCGCCAGTCACTCGAGAAGCGCTTCGGGAACGTGCAGGGAGTGAATCGCGCATTCGGCACGGCGTTCAAGACGCTCGCCGAAATCAGGCCGCCGCTGGTTGACAACGATCTGCTTGATCTTCAAGAGAACGCCCGCGCTATCCGCAAGGAGTTCATCGCGCGCAACTACCGGGAGGTTTCGAACTATATCGCTCTGCACGGACGCGCGACTCTGAACACAGTGATTCTCTGCTTCGCGATGGTGCTGACGGCGCTAACGGTGAATCCTCTTTGCGCTTACGCGCTGTCGCGCTACAACCTGAAAGCAACCTACAAGATACTGCTGTTTCTGCTTGCGACCATGGCATTTCCGGCGGAGGTCAGCGCCATCCCGAGCTTCCTGCTCATCAAAAACTTCCATCTGCTTGGCACGTACTGGGCGATCATTCTGCCAGGGCTCGCGAACGGATACTCTATCTTCCTGCTCAAAGGCTTCTTCGACAGTCTGCCCAAGGAGCTATTCGAGGCTGCCACGCTGGACGGGGCGAGCGAAATGCGCATGTTCTGGACGATTACTATGAACCTCTCCAAGCCGGTTCTGGCGGTAATCGGGCTGGCGGCCTTCACGCACGCATACGGGTCATTCATGTGGGCGTTTCTGGTGCTGCAGGACCCTGAGATGTGGACGCTGATGGTGTGGCTCTACCAGATGCAGCAGTGGGCGCCTCAGTTCCTGGTGTATGCGGGCCTGGTGCTGGCGGCGATTCCGACGCTGCTGGTGTTCATTTTCGCTCAGAACATCATCATGCGCGGCATCATCATCCCTTCGGAGAAGTAGCGGAAACCTTCCGCCTCTTCTTGCCGCCCCGCGCGGACGCGGCGGGCGACCGCCCGTCGCCGGGGTCCCGGGCGGGCATTCCGAGCAGCGGGCGCAGGAACCGCCCCGTGTGGCTCTCCGGGCAGGCGGCGATATCCTCGGGAGTGCCCTCGGCAACAAGGTAGCCTCCGCGCTCTCCGCCCTCCGGTCCCAGGTCTATGACCCAGTCCGCCGTCTTGATGACATCCAGATTGTGCTCGATGACGAGCACCGTGTTTCCCTGGTCCGCCAGGCGGCTGAGAACCTCGAGAAGCTTCTTGATATCGTGGAAGTGCAGCCCGGTTGTCGGCTCATCGAGGATGTAGAGAGTCCGGCCCGTGCCGCGCTTGGCGAGTTCCGTCGCCAGTTTCACCCTCTGCGCCTCTCCGCCGGATAGAGTCGTCGCGGGCTGTCCCAGCCGCATGTAGTCCAGCCCGACGTCGTGAATGGTCGAGAGCTTGCGGGCGATGGCCGGGAGGTTGCGGAAGAACTCGACCGCCTGCGAAACGGTCATCTCCAGCACGTCGGCGATATTCTTCCCCTTATAGCGAACTTCCAGCGTCTCGCGGTTGTAGCGTTTTCCCTTGCACACCTCGCACGGGACGTACACATCTGGCAGAAAGTGCATCTCGATCTTGATGATGCCGTCGCCCCGGCAGGCCTCGCACCGCCCCCCCTTCACGTTGAAGCTGAACCGGCCTGGCTGATACCCCCTCATCCGGGCATCGGGTGTCTGAGCGAAGAGGTCGCGGATCATATCGAAGAGGCCTGTGTATGTGGCCGGGTTGCTGCGCGGCGTGCGCCCGATGGGCGACTGGTCAATGTCAATGACCTTGTTGATGCTCTCCGCGCCCCTGATCTCGTCGAGCTCGCCCCACCCTCTGTATGCGCCGTACACCTCCCGCATTAGGCGCGGGAAGAGCGTCTCCTGAATGAGTGTGCTCTTGCCGGAGCCGGACACGCCGGTAACGCACACGAACAGCCCCAGGGGGATCCGCACATGGATGTTCTTGAGGTTGTGCTGGCGCGCCCCAACGATCTCGAGCGCACTCTCACCCGGCGGACGGCGTATCAGGGGCACCGGGATCGTCTCCCTGCCCGATAGATAGCGCCCCGTGTACGAGTCCTCGCACTTCTCGATGTCCGAAACGGCGCCGGTAGCCACCACGAAGCCTCCGTGCTCGCCCGCCCCGGGCCCTACGTCAACCACATAGTCCGCCGCCCGGATCGTGTCCTCGTCGTGCTCCACGACGATGATCGTGTTTCCGAGATCGCGAAGACGGACAAGCGTCTCTATAAGCCGATGGTTATCGCGCTGATGCAGTCCAATACTCGGTTCGTCGAGTATGTAGAGGACTCCCATAAGCCCGGATCCGATCTGCGTCGCGAGGCGAATACGCTGTGCCTCTCCTCCCGCCAGCGTGCCGGCCGCGCGGTCGAGGGTCAGATAGCCGAGCCCCACATCCTTCAGGAACCCCAGGCGGGTCCGGATCTCCTTGATCACCTGACGCCCGATGATACGCTCGCGCTCGCTGAGGGTGAGAGCATCGAAGAACCGAAGCGCGGCATCAACGGAGTGAGCGGTGAGCTGGGAGATGTTCCGATTGCCGATTGTCACTGCAAGACTTTCGGGCTTCAGCCTTGCGCCCTTGCACGCCGGGCAGGGGTGCTCGGACATGAACTTCTCGGTCTCCTCTTTCAGCATCTGCGAGGACGTCTCGCTGTAGCGGCGTTCGAAGTACTTCATAACGCCCTCGAAGCGCGTCTCCCAGACACGCATGCGGCCGTGCCTGCTCTTGAAACGCACCTGAATCGGCCGGTCGCAGCCATACAGAAGGGCCTTCCATTGCACTTCCGTTAACTCGTCCACGGGTTGCTCGAGCGAGAAACCCAACAGATCCGCCAGCCCTTCCATCATTGAGTGCCAGTACTGGCTGGTGGTCTTCGCGAGTGGAGCGACCGCGCCCTGACTCAGCGAGAGCTTCCGGTTGGGAATGATGAGGGCCGGGTCGAGCGCCTTGAAAGAGCCGATTCCGTGACACTCGGCGCAGGCGCCGTACGGCGTGTTGAACGAGAAGTTACGCGGCGCGGCCTCTTCCAGGTTGATGCCGCACTCGGCGCAGGCGAACTCCTCGCTGAAAGTGATTTCGTCGCCATCAGTAATTGCGGCCGTGACGCTGCCCGATGCAAGCCGCAGAGCAGTCCCTACCGAGTCGGATATCCGCTGTACGGCGTCCGGGCGGACGATCAGGCGGTCAACGACAACCTCGATCGTGTGCTGCTTGTATCGGTCCATCTGGATGTCGTCGGTGACTTCGTGCATCTGCCCGTCAACACGCACACGCACGTACCCCTGCTGACGGACGTCGTCTATCACCTGCCTGTAGATACCCTTGCGCCCGCGCACGAGCGGCGCAAGTATCTGAAGCCTGGTTCCCTCGGCAAGCGACGCGATGACATCCACGATCTGCTCGGCTGTCTGGCGGGCGATGGCTTTTCCGCATTTCGGGCAGTGCTGGATGCCAATCCTTGCGTACAGAAGACGCAGGTAGTCGTAAATCTCGGTGACCGTGCCAACCGTGGAGCGCGGGTTGCGTGTCGTGGACTTCTGATCAATCGAGACCGCCGGGGAGAGGCCCTGAATATCATCAACGTCCGGCTTGTCCATCTGCCCCAGGAACTGGCGAGCGTAGGAGGACAGGGATTCCACATACCGCCGCTGTCCCTCGGCATAGATGGTGTCGAACGCGAGGGACGACTTGCCCGACCCCGATAGACCGGTGATGACGACGAATTTGTCGCGGGGTAT
>JAGVUD010000318.1 GCA_019136435.1 Armatimonadota bacterium
AACGGAAACTCGCTTCCGGCCAGGCCGCGGTGCTGCTGAAACGCCTGCTCTCTGTAGCACTGAGGCCACATCACCGGCCCGCACGGCGCGCCCTCTCGCGCAATGGCCTCCCGAATCGTGTCCAGATCCACGCTCAGCCGGTCTATGTCCACAACGACCGGGAACTGCCAGAAGCCGTTCTGCCTCTCGGGGGTGTGCAGTGGAAGTCGCAGGATGAGAGGGTTGTCCCTGAGCATCTCAATCAGCATCTCGCCGTTGCGCCTGCGGTTCGGCAGGTTCCACGAGTCAATGCGCTCCAGCTCTTTCAGCCCGATCGCGGACTGCATTTCGGTCATGCGGTAGTTGAACCCGACCATGCGGTGGATGTACGGCAGGGCCGCCTCCATCTCGAGCAGAGCCAGGCGCTTTTCGACGTCGTAGCCGTGATCCCGGAAACTCCGGAATGTCCATGCGGCGCCCTCGTCGTCCGTGACGACACAGCCACCCTCGCCGCCCGTTGTGAACGTCTTGGACTGGCAGAACGAGAACGCGCCAGCATGGCCGATTGTCCCGACCTTGCGCCCTTTGTACGTGGCGCCGTGCGCCTGCGCGCAGTCTTCGACTACCTTCAGGTTGTGGCGCTTCGCGACATCCATAATCGGGTCCATGTCGCACACTTCGCCGTACAGGTGCACGCAGATAATCGCGGCGGTCCTGTCGGAAACCTTTGCTTCGATATCCTGCGCCGAGATCGTGTGGCCGCTCTTCTCGACGTCGGCGAATACGGGGACAGCGCCCGCCTGGCACACCGAGAACGAAGTCGCGATAAACGTGTAGGACGGCACGATCACTTCGTCGCCCGGCTTGATTCCGAGACCCGCGAGCGCCACATGCAGCGCGCTGGTGCCGTTCGACGTCGAGACGCCGTACTTCGCCCCGCACCAGTCCGCAAACGCCTGCTCGAACTTCATCCCCAGGTCACCGGTCCAGTAGTTAACGCGGCCCGAGCGCAGGGGCCCCGCCGCCGCCTCGATGATCTCTTCCGTAAACCAGGGCCAGGGAGGGAACTGCTCCGTGGTGACCGGTTCGCCGCCATTGATCGCCAGCTTTTCGCCTGTCTGCATACTAACACCTCTTCGCAGGGCATCGGGTCCCCTGTCAAATGACGTTTGGCGATATATCGGCGCGATTCCTCCGGGCGAAGCCGCGGCTGTTCAGGGTGAGAGGCTCACACCGGCGCCGTCGGATTCCAGGGACAGATCACCGTCGCGGTCCGTCCTGAACACCTCGGCCCCGGCCCGTTCCAGGCGTTCCAGCGTCTCGGGCGAGGGGTGTCCGTAACTGTTGTGCCGCCCGGCTGCGATCAGGGCCAGCGATGGCCGAACGCGGCGCAGGAACTCCTCGGAGGTCGAGTCGCTGCTTCCCTGATGGGCCACCTTCAGCACGTGGGCCGTGAGGTCCGCCCCTGACGCCAGAAGCCGGGCCTCCCCGTCCGATTGCAGGTCTCCGGCAATCAGAATGCGCACCGTCCCGTGCCTTATGCGCAGCACTACAGAGTTGTTATTCGCATCGGACTCCGTGCCCCTCATATACTGGTCTGGCGGCCAGAGCACTTCGATTGTGACCTCCGAACCCAGCTGGACAACCTGACCGGCGCGCGCGCGGCGATAGGGGATGCCCTCCCTGCGGATCCAGTCCGTGAGCCGCCGCTGCACGCCGGAGCCCAGCGGAAACCCGGAGTCGAGAATCTGGCGGACAGGCACGCCGCGTCCGATCTCCCTGATTCCTCCGATGTGGTCGGAGTGCGGGTGTGTGAGGACAGCCATGTCGAGCGAGCGCACGCCCCGCTCGCGCAGCCTGCGCCGAATCGCCGGGGCGCTGGTTGTCTCCCCCGAGTCAACGAGCCAGTTAGCGTCGTGCGTCTGGATGAGCATGCAGTCTGCCTCGCCGATATCCATCAGCAGAAGGCGAAGGTGTCCGGGCTGGATGCGATCGGGCGCGCAGCCCGCAAGCGCCGCGCACACCAGCGCCGCCAGTAACAGGCGAATGGCCAGTGCGCGCGGGGGCGGGCTCAATGCCGGCCTTGGCGATGTCTGCGGGGTCTTCGCTTTCACGCAGTAGAGTTAGCGCATCCGGGGCTTGTTCCTGCGGCGGCGAGCGCGCGCCACATCCGCGGGCGCACGGGGCCGGGGCAATCGGCTATAATGAAGCGGCTAACCCCCGGCCCGGCGGGGGCAGCGCGCCGCGCGGGCCAGGCGCGCCAAGCGCTTACCGGAAGAGACAAGACAATGTCGAAAGTTGCTACTGTGCTGCTGCTGATGGTGCTGATCGCGCTGACCGCGGTCCAGATCGTGCAGACCTGGCAGCTCCGCCAGGAGGTGCGGATGCTGCGCGCGCAGATTGCGCGCTCCGCTGAGAGTCCTGCCGCGTCCTCTCTCAAGGCCGCCGGTGCGAAGCTCGCCGAGGCGGCGAAGTCGGCGGCGCGGGGCGACACTAAGAAGGCCGAGAAAGCAGCCGGCGATGCCATCGCTCTTCTCGAAAAGTCCGCCGGACGCCAGAGACTGGATGACCTCAACCAGGCCGCAAAGTCCACACAGGATTTCCTGAAGCAGATGCTCAAGGGCGTCTACCAGCCGAAGGAAGAGAAAACACCCTCAGAGTCCCAGCCTCCCTCACGCCATTGAAAGTCGCCTGCATCATTCCAGCCCTGAACGAGGCCGAGCGCATCACCCCTGTGCTCGAGGCTGTCACCGCCGCGTCTCTTGTGGACGAAGTGCTGGCCGTCAGCGACGGCTCCACCGACGACACTTACGAGAGAGCGCTGCAGGTGCCCGGCGTAAAGGCTTTGAAGCTCGAGCAGAACATCGGCAAGGCGGGCGCAATGCGGCACGGAGCCGAACGCACGGATGCGGACGTTGTGCTTTTTGTTGACGCCGACCTGCAGGGGCTGGCGCCCGCGCATGTTGACGCGATGGTGTCCCCTGTCATCACAGATGCAAGCGACATGTGCGTCGGCATCTTCCGCGGCGGCCGCGCGCTCACCGACCTCGCCCAGAAGATCGCGCCCGTCATCTCGGGGCAGCGGGCGATCCGGCGCGAGATGTTCCTTTCGGTTCCCGAAATCAGCCGCGTGAGGATGGGTGTCGAAATCGCCCTGACGCGGTGGGCGCGGGACAACGGCGTGCGGGTATCCACCGTCGTGCTCGACGGGGTGACGCACACGATGAAAGAAGAGAAACTCGGGCCTGTCCGCGGGTTCGCGTCGAGGCTGGTGATGTACGCGGATATCGGCCGGGTGCTTCTGGGCGCGTCGCGCTCTGGAGAGCGCCGCTCTTCCCGCAAGCAGCCCCGCGCCGAGCGTTAGCGGATTCCGGCTGCGCTCCTCTTCAGATCCACCCCAGACCCGGCTTCAGCGCCTTCCGGCTGATGCGAGCGCTCGGCGGTGTCTCCTCCCGCAGAACCGGCGGGTCGAGGTGCGGCTCCAGGGCGCGCACGATCGCATACACAAGATACCCCGCGCAGGCGGCCCATCCGGCCCCGGCGAGCGCGCAGCCCGCGCCGTCCAGCCACGCGGCAGCGATCCCCCCGTCCATCGGCGCGCTGCCCAGCGCTTCCAGCGCGTCAAGATCGCCCGCCAGAAGCCTGTTCGATAGAGCCAGTACGTTCTGGCGCTCGGGCGCATCGCGTTTCATCCTCTCGATGATGTCCCGGCTGGTGTTGCGGAACGCCGCAAGGTCGGCGCGGCAAAGCTCGAGATGAGCCGTCAGAATAAGACTGCCCTCCGGCTCGTCGCCGAGTTTGTGGTTCCCGCTGAGGTCGGTGGAGTGGCAGAATACGGCGCCGTCCGGGCCTTCCACGATGCACCTGGCAAGGATGTCCGCGCGCACGTCGCGAGCCCACTTGGCCGTCTCGCTCTGGCGCTCCACGTCGCGGATGCGTCTGTACAGGTCGGCGAGGTCAATGAGCGCCCGCCAGACGAGCACGTTGTCCGCGGTGACGTACGCAAGCTGCGTCGGCGACTCGGCGGGGGTAATCTGGGTGCGATAGAGGGCGATGCTCTCGTGCTCGACGCGTGAGAGGGCCTCGAGGATCCTGTTGATTCCGGCCTGCACCGCCTGATCGAACAGAATGGTAAGGTCGTTGGTGAGGTCCACATACATCCACAGGGCGCGGATGGGGCTCACGAGCGCGTCGAGGGCGAACCCCGGCCGCATGAGCACGCCGTCCATGTAGCGGCTGCGCGCCCCGACATT